>PKCI01000014.1 GCA_002862135.1 Verrucomicrobiota bacterium
CCGCCGAAGGCGAAATACACGAAAAACCGCAAATGGTCTCGTGGTTGGTCGAACATTGTCTACAGTTGGACTGAGGTTCCAGCAACGATGATCCGTTACGGTGAGCGCCACACGGTGCAGTCCCATGAGGTTTGGAGTGCTGGTTTCTGGCACGGCCTTCAGCGCTCTGGTGCCCGTCTTAAGTATGGTGTCTATGAAGTAGTGAACTTCCAGCGTCCGATTTACAAGGACTCCTACCGCCCCGCGATGGAGAGCATCGATTACCTGCCATGGAGTGGTTACGAGGAGTTTCCTCCCCAGATCGGCTTTTTGAGTACGACTGGCTACACCCGAGGGCGCAGCTGGTAATTCCAGCAGAGGCGATTTCTGAAAAGGGCCGTCCAGTGGACGGCTTTTTTTGTGCCCGGCCAGGCTTTCGCCAGCTCTCAGGGGATGATGATACTAGCTCAGGCGTAGGTTTGAATAAATTTGGCGTAGATTTCGACCCCGTCTTCGAGATCATCGATGGCCAGGAATTCGTCCTTGGTGTGAGCCTGTGCGATCGTACCGGGTCCTACGGCAACGGCGGCAAGGCCTTTTTCGCCGAGTCGACCGGCATCACAGAACCACGGGGCCGTGGTCAGTTCCGATCCGATGGATTGCAGTCGCTGGATCCCGTCTGTTTCCGGAGGGGTGAGCAGCGGTACTGAGTCTCCTATAACCCTTACCCCCACAGTCTCTGTTGCGCCGGTTTCTGCGAGGAAGTCCCGGACCAGCTTGGGGCCGCCTCCGGCCTGGTGCAGAGCAGGGGTTTCCCGGAAATCGAGAATCGCGTGGCAGGATGCCGGAACGATGTTGGGACTGGTGCCGCCGCTGAGGGATCCCAAGCTGACTGTCGGGTTGCCGAGAGTGTCGTCGTGAAATTCCGGTAAGCTGGCCTCCAAGGCCGGAATCAGGGCCTCCAGAACAGGCATCATTTTCCGGATGGCGTTTTCTCCCCGGTCCGGGGTCGAGCCATGACAGGAATGCCCTGTCGTGCTCAGCTCGAGCCAGACGCAACCCTTGCTAGCATAGACGGTCTTTAGTTCGGTTGGTTCGCCTACGACGGCGAATTCGTACTCGTCGGCGTGGTGTTTGGCGAAATGCTTGGAACCAGGCTGACCGGCTTCTTCTCCCATCAGGCCGACGAACGAAATGGCGGCGTTGTAGTTCGGGATCTCATCCTTTAGCTGGTAGAGGGCCCAGAGCATGCCGGCCATGGTGCCCTTGGTATCGGAAGCACCACGTCCCCAGACTTTTCCGTCACGAATTTCGCCTCCGAAAGGATCGATGGTCATTCCCTTTACGCTGACCGTGTCGGTATGAGGGGCAAAGAGAAGGCCGGGTTTCCCCTTCCTCCCGTGAAAATGGCCGGTGACGTTGGGGCGCCCGGGAAGGACTTCCTCAAAAACCACGTCGGCACCGCACGCTTCGAGGAACGCTCCGACCCACTCGGCGCAGGCTTTTTCGCCCGTTGCACCCTGGCCACTGGCCCCGTCGGGATTGACGCTGGGAATCTGAATCAGGCTCTGGAGAAGGGAGGCTGGGGAGTCGGGAAAAGTCATCGGCTACAGGATGGACACATTTGATTTTGAAATCCAGTCCGACAATTTGAGAAAATCACCGTAAACGAGAGATACATTTGATTAAGCTGTTGACACATGCGTCGCTAGCTGGCTTTAGTAATAAACTGTACTTTTAAAAAGGTTAATTTTTATGAGTGACACTGAACCCCAAAAGCCAAAGGCTAGCACTTCGACAGTGCCTTTGAAAAAGGAGACCGTCCGCATCAGTCTCCGGGCTCCCGTTGATGATTCCGGTCCTGTGGCTCCCAAGGGATCCACTGAGCCGATTTCAACTGACATTCCATCAACAGCGCCCGTGGCTCCGCCTCCTGCCGGCGGAGCGCCGACGCCTCCCCAAGCACCTTCTGCACCGACACCACCTGCAGCGGCTCCGGCGGCTCCGGTAGGTGCCAAGACCATTCCCTTGGCCAAAGCACCTGATCCTCTCGGCCCGACCAAGCCTGTCCCGACCACTGGTGCGTCCGGTGCCGCGACTCCGGTAGGTGCCAAGACCATTCCCTTGGCTAAGGCCCCTGTTTCGGGTGGTCCTGGCCCGGTAGGTAAGGCTACAGTACCGCTACAGCAGCCCGGCGGTGCCAAGCCGCTGCCTCAGGCCACGGTGAAGATGGGGCAAACTCAGCCGATGGCTCAGAGTGCACCTACTTCGCAACTTACCCAGAAGCCCAACATTCAGTCCACTGCTGCGGAAGTAGAGGATGAATGGGACGAAGAATACGAAGAATCCGGACTCATGCCTTTTGCTATCATTGTATTGATCCTGGCACTCGTCGTTCTCGGCATCGAATTGATGACGAAGATGGGTGTGGGCGGCTGATATTTTCAGCTACAAATCATTTTGGTCCTCATCTTTCTGGCCGTTTGCGATCCGGGAGATGGGACGTTACATATGGGGAATACTCGACTCCTTGTTGGCCCCTGAAGTTGGGTGGGCCGAATTCCTGCTTGCCCCACCCTTGAAGCTGGTGGATTTGTGTCACAACGGAAAAAGCCTCCAGATTGACGGAAAAGCCGGCGCCACAATTACTGAAATACCTACCCTCTCATGGCCCACGAATCTATTGTAAACCTCTCCAATGACAACTACGTCAGCGAAGCCGAAGACGCCTCCGTTCCTGTGGTGATCGACTTTTGGTCCGAGCACTGTGGACCGTGCAAAATGCTCTCTCCCGTTCTCGACGAAGTTGCAGCAGAAATTGGCGACGCCGCCAAAGTCACCAAGGTGGACGTTATGGCCGAGCGCGAGCTCGCTATGAAATTTGGTATCCGCGCTGTTCCGACCCTCATTTTCATGAAGGACGGTGAAGTGAAGGAGACGAAGACCGGAATCATGATGAAGGACGCCATTATTGAGAAGCTGAATTCTCTGTGATCCCTTTTGGGTCTCTCCCAGGATGCGTTCTAAATCCGGAATCCAATCCTGTCCGAATGGCCTCAGTCGTTCCGGGTGGATAATGCTGGTTTCATTGTTGCTTATCGCTGTCGCTTATCGCCTTTTTGCTTCGCACTACGATTTCCTCGGGAACACCGCGCCACTCATGGCGATCGCCTTTGGTGGTGCGCTACTGATGGGCGGTCGCTTTTGGTTTGTGCCGGTGCTTCTACTCGTAATCAGTGATTTTATTCTTGGATTCTGGCACGGTGAGGGTGGCATCGGTGGATATACCCTGATGTCGATAACTGTTTACCTCATTGTCGGCTATATCGGTGGTCGCGCCCGAAAGAGCGAGAAGATCTGGCCAATGATGTGGGTTGGCACGCTCAGTTGCAGCATAATGTTTTATGTCTTCGCCAACACCTACAGCTGGATGATGTGGCCCGGTTATGAGAAATCTTTCACCGGCTGGTGGCAAAGTCAGACGACTGGAGTGCTCGGCATCAATCCTCCCGCCTGGATGTTTTTGCGCAATGCGCTGATTGCCGACTCGATTTGGTGTGCGCTGGCTGGGTTGCTGTTCTTTGCTGAGAAGCGTTTCTGCAAGGCCTCCGAAGCCCTCGTGGCGAAAAGTGCCTGATTTCGCAGAGATTCATTTTCTGCTGACGTGATTTTTCGTTGTCCCGGTCTTTACGAGCCGTGTGGGATAGCTACCGTTTTGGCATGTCCGAAAATGTCCATCCGTTCCTCCAGGAAGATTTCCAGATCCGCTGGTCCGCGCTCGTCCCCGGCGCCATTGAAGCTGATATCAAGAAAGCTCTCGAAGATGCCAATGGCCGAATCGAGGCGCTCTGCGAAGACTTCGATCTTGAAGAACTGACTTTCGAAAACACTCTCATCGCGCTGGAAGAAGCCACCGAAGACCTGTCGATGGCGTGGGGACTAGTTGGGCATCTCGACTCTGTTCGCAACAGCGATGAGCTTCGCGACGCACAGAATGTGATGCTCCCTGAGGTAACGCAGTTCTTCTCGCGCATCCCGCTGAACGATAGACTCTGGAAACGTATCAAGTCTTACGTCGAAAGTGATGAAGCAAAAGCGCTTGAGGGCGTGAAGCTTCGGCTGCTTGATGAAACCGTGAAAGACTTTGTCCGCAGTGGCGCGGATCTTCCGGCTGACAAGAAGTCGCGCCTTGAGGAGGTGGAGGCGGGTCTCGCCAAGGTGACCCAGAAGTTTTCCGAGAACGTGCTCGATTCCACCAACGAGTGGGAACTCATCATTGAAGACACAAAACGTCTCGCAGGTTTGCCGGCTACGGCTGTCTCAGTGCTCCAATCGGAAGCGGCGGCTAAGAACCTTGGGAGTGAAGATGAGCCGGTCTACCGAATTACTTTGAAGGCTCCAGTCTATTTTCCGGTTCTCGAATATGCCGATGATGCTGACCTGAGAAAAGAGGTCTGGGAGGGAAGTATTACAGTGGGTCGGGGCGGCGACTACGACAATACCGAGTTGATCGCAGAAATCCTCAAGCTGCGCCAGGAGAAGGCCGAGATCCTGGGCAAAGCTAATTTTGCCGACCAGGTGCTGGAGGAGCGCATGGCTAACAACGGGGCGACGGCTCTCGGTTTCCTCGAAGATCTTGCTGAAAGGACACAGCCGTTTTTCCAGAGAGAGATTGGAGAACTGAAGGAATTTCGCGAGGAACAGGATTCGTCTTGGGATGGGGTTTTTGAGCCCTGGGATGTCGCCTATTGGGCTGAGAAGCTACGCAAGGCCCGATACGATTTCGATGAGGAGGAGGTGCGTCCCTACTTCGCGATCGACAACGTTATTGAGGGTATGTTCCGCCTCTGTGAGAAGGTCTTTGGATTTAAGATTGTGGAATGTGATTCCGCTTTTACCGAGCCGGGTGGGGAACCCGAAGGCGATGCCGTCGAAGTTTGGCATCCAGAGGTGAAGTTCTACGAACTTTGCGATGAAACCAGTGGTGAACTGTTGGGTTCGTTTTACGCCGATTGGCATCCACGTGTAGATAAGCGCGGGGGTGCGTGGATGAATTACTTCAAAACTGGCACACCTCCGACTGATAAGGAGCCGCGCAGGCCGCATCTCGGATTGATCTGCGGAAACCTGACTCCTTCATCCGCTGACAAACCGGCCCTACTGACTCATCGGGAGGTCGAGACCGTCTTTCACGAATTCGGTCACCTGTTGCACCACCTCATGGGCGAGGTGGCGATCAAGTCACTCAACGGAATTCATGTGGTTTGGGATTTTGTCGAACTGCCGTCTCAAATCATGGAGAACTTCTGCTGGTCACGCGTCAGCCTCGACTTTTTTGCCAAGCACTACCAAACTGGTGAGTCGATTCCGGAAGAACTTTTCCAGAAAATGCTCGGGGCCCGCAACTTTCAGTCTGCCATGGTTCAGATGCGCCAACTCGCTTTCGGCAAGATGGACCTGGAACTTCACGTCAATCACCACGGGATCGGAACCGAAGGCGATCTCGACTCGGTGGTTCGCGAAATTCTGAAAGGTTATCTCATGCCTCTGGCAACGGAGCCACCTACTATGGCGCGACGCTTCACCCATCTCTTCGCAAGTGCGACCGGCTATGCGGCAGGTTACTACTCATACAAGTGGGCCGAAGTCCTCGATGCCGATGCGTTCACTCGATTTGCAGATGCTGGAGTGATCAGTCCTGAAGTGGGGCGTGAGTTCCGTGCCAAGATTCTCAGCCAGGGTGGCAGCCGTGATGCGGGAGAATTGTTCCGTGACTTCATGGGCCGTGATCCTGATTTGAATTCCTTGCTTGAGCGCAGCGGATTGGTCGCGAAGTGAGCTTGCCTTCGAGTGAAGTCGTTGTCCGTCAGTTTGGGGTGATGGTTTCGATCGGCATGCTCAAAACCAAGGTGTCTTCGGTCCAGGGGGATGAAGATTTTTATTCGCGTTTTGTTTGGCCCGGTGTCAGCGGCTGCTGGCAAAGCCCAACATGAGGGACCCACAGGGCCTCATCGTGACTCAATTTCTGCGGCAGCCAATCAGGTCAATACCGGTTCTCGAGAGCCGCGGCGACGAATCCCCGGAAAAGCGGGTGAGCCGCGGTTGGCTTGCTCTGGAATTCGGGGTGGAACTGCACCGCTATAAAGAAGGGGTGACCGGGGATCTCAACGAGTTCTCCGAGAGTACCGTCGGGCGAGGTGCCAACGAGATGGAGGCCCGCATCCTCAAGCTGGCTGCGGTAGTTTTGATTGAACTCGTAGCGATGGCGGTGACGCTCGTTGATCGTGGTGTCTCCGTAGAGCTCGGCTGCGCGGCTGTTCTCGGTAAGCTTGGTCTCCCAAGTGCCAAGCCTCATGCTGGCGCCCATGTTCGTCACCTCTTTCTGCTCTTCGAGTAGGCAAATGACAGGGTGAGGCGTGGTCGGATCGAACTCGGTGCTGTGAGCATGCTCGAGGCCACAGGCGTGGCGGGCAAACTCGATCGTGGCGATCTGCATGCCGAGGCAGATGCCGAAGTAGGGAATGTTGTTTTCGCGAGCCCACTTAGCGGCGGTAATTTTACCTTCGATACCTCGGTCTCCAAATCCGCCCGGAATAAGAATGGCGGAAACGTCTTTGAGATACTTCTCGGTGCCCTCGGCTTCGATATCTCCAGAATCAATCCGGATGATGTCAACCTTGGCATCGTTGGCGGCACCAGCATGGGTGAGGGATTCGTAGATGGACTTGTAGGCGTCCTGCAGATCAATGTATTTGCCAACCACCCCGATTTTCACGGTGTGGGTCGGATTAACGATCCGGTCGACCATATTGCGCCACTCAATCAATTCGGGCTCGTTGGTTGCCAGTCCGAGGCGCTCGCAGATAATGCTGTCGAGTTTTTGGTCGTGAAGCTTAAGCGGTGCTTCGTAAATGGTGCCTTGAATATCGACGAAGGGGACAACTGCTTCTGGCTTGATGTTACAGAACATTGAGAGCTTGCGTTTAATCTCGTTGTCGATGGGGTGCTCAGCGCGACAGACGATAACATCGGGAGCGATACCAATTTCCCGAAGCTTGGCGACACTTTGCTGGGTCGGCTTA
The DNA here is from genome assembly GCA_002862135.1 of Verrucomicrobiota bacterium. Classification (GTDB taxonomy): domain Bacteria; phylum Verrucomicrobiota; class Verrucomicrobiia; order Verrucomicrobiales; family DEV007; genus Arctic95D-9. Next base: position 7,062 of record PKCI01000014.1, read on the forward strand.
GTTTTGAGTTCTTCTGCTGCCTTGATATAGGGAATTAAGGTGGCGTGCATGAAGGCGACGTTTTCGTGGCCGACTTCGTCTTTGAACTGACGGAGAGCTTCGAGGAAAGGAAGGCCTTCTATGTCACCGGTGGTTCCGCCGATTTCGGTGATAATGATATCTGCATCGGTCTGCCCGGTGACGTCATAGATGCGCTGCTTGATCTCGTCGGTGACGTGAGGAATGACCTGAACGGTGGCACCGAGATACTCGCCCTTGCGTTCTTTCTTGATGACGTTCTCGTAGACCTGTCCGCTGGTCAGGTTGTTGAGCTGGGATAGGCGGCCACTGGTGAAGCGCTCGTAGTGACCAAGATCGAGGTCGGTCTCGGCTCCGTCGTCGAGAACGTAGACTTCGCCGTGCTGAAAAGGGCTCATGGTGCCCGGGTCGACGTTGAGATAGGGGTCAAACTTCTGCATTAGCACCTTGAGTCCCCGTCGTTCCAGAAGGGTGCCGAGTGCAGCAGCTGCGAGACCTTTTCCAAGGGAGCTGACGACCCCTCCTGTGACGAAGATGTACTTCATGAAGACAGTTGTTGGTGGAGTATGGCAGCCTGCTCCGGTGTGTCAACGCCGGGCGAGGTATCGTCGTTCAAAACGACTCGAATTCGGGTGCCATTTTCGAGTGCGCGGAGTTGTTCGAGGCTTTCGGTTTGCTCAAGGAGCGATGGCGGCCAGGAAACAAATTCGAAAAGGAAGTCGCGGCGGAACCCATAGATTCCCTGGTGACGGTAGTAGTTCAGGCCTTCGGGCTTGTTCCGGTGGTAGGGGATACAGCTGCGAGAGAAGTAGAGGGCATCGCCTTTCGTATCGATGGTGACCTTAACCACGTTGGGATCATCAATCATGGGATCGTCGGCCGCCAGTGGGTTGGCTGCTGTGATCATTGGCAGGTCGGGTTGATCGGCAAGGTCGCCGGCGAGCTGATCAATGAGGTCGGGATTGATCAGTGGCTCATCACCCTGGATGTTAATGATGTGAGTCGCATTGGGAAAAGCCTCAGCGACTTCTGCGGTGCGATCGGTTCCACTCGGGTGGTCGTCTCGGGTCATGGTGGCATGTCCGCCGAATTCCGTGACAGCCGCGGCAATGCGTTCGTCATCCGTAGCGACGGTGATGCTGTCGAGGCGTTCGCACTTGACGCACTGTTCCCAGACATGCTGGACGAGCGGCTTTCCGGCGATGGGGTGGAGCGGCTTTCCGGGGAACCGGGTGGAACCCCAGCGGGCGGGAATGACTGCAAGGACCTGTGGGCTTTGGTTCGACATCGACAAGGTTCACGAAGTCGCGCTTTGGAGATTTATCAAGGGAATCCCGCGAGAGAATCCGATTGAATTTCAGGCTGAACCGGTGAACGGGTGCGTGAATTCTAAACCAATTGCTGCCGTGGAAATTGCCTGCCTCGATCTTGAAGGAGTCCTGATTCCTGAAATATGGATCAACTTTGCCCAGAAAACCGGTATCGACGAACTGCTCGTGACGACTCGTGATATCCCGGATTATGACTTGCTGATGCAGCAGCGTCTAGACATCCTTAAGCAGCATGGCCTGAAGATCGAGGACATTAAGGAAGTGATCGACAGTCTCGGGCCGCTTGAAGGCGCCAAGGATTTTCTCGACTGGCTGAAGTCGGAATTCCAGGTGGTGATCTTGTCTGACACTTTTTACGAGTTCGCCGGTCCCCTGATGCGCCAGCTGGCTTTTCCAACCCTGTTCTGCCACAAGTTGGGGATCGCGGATGACGGCAGCGTGGAAGCCTATTACCTTCGCATGCCCGATCAGAAGCGTGAAGCGGTAAAGCGGTTTCACGAATTGAAGTTCCATGTGATCGCCGCCGGCGATTCTTACAATGACACGACGATGCTGAGCGAGGCAGACCGCGGTATTCTCTTTTGCCCACCGCGGAATGTGATCGATGAGTTCCCGCAGTTTCCGGTGGCCACGGACTACGAGCAGCTCAAAGCTGAGTTCATCGCGGCACGCGCCGGGATCCACAGGGAGTAGCAGGAAGCGATTACTCGGAGTACTCCGCCCACGAACTGGAAGTCTCCCAAAGCTTTATTGAAACCACCTTTACGGTATCGCGGAGGGAGAAATCTCCCGTTGGTTTTTTTCCATAGTCGCGGAGGGCTTGTTTGAGGTGGAGGTAAATATCGCGGGCAATGACCTCCGTAGTCGGGTCTTGTGAATCGTAGCCGATGACGCGGTCACCGTAGCGCTCTTTGAAGATTCCGTAGGCGGGATCGTCGGTATTCATGCACATGGCGTGGTCAAACTGGTCGAGGAATTCGCCGAGGATGAGCTTGAGCACCTTGAAGTCACAGACCATCTCTCGCTCGTCGAGGTCAGTAGCCTCCAGAACGCATTCAACACGGCGCGTGTGTCCGTGCGGAAACTGACACTTACCGGGGTGCTTGCTCAGCATGTGTCCGTTCTCGATCTCAAAGATTCTGCAAATGCGATAAGGCATGATTTCTGTTCGTCCTCTGAAGGGGCGCGAATGTCCGCGGTTACGGGGTAAAACGCAAGTGCTTCGGTGGCAAATATTGCTGTCTATTCTCGCGAAACGAAAAACCCACGTGGCTTGGGCTTTCGCAGGGGTAGGTAAGGGACTTCTGGAGATAGATCATTATCTCGCATATCGCTGTATGTGAAGGTGAATTTCTCGTTGAGATGGAATCCAATCCGGATCGATTTGTCGCGAAGAACCACGAGTCTATCGGTGCGGGGTCGGCGCTGTTGGTCGACTGATCCGATCAGCGGCGGGCCCGAAAGTAATTTACCAAGCCGGCTGTGATCCCGTCGGCATACTCCTGGTAAATGTTCTTCCGGTAAACGCCGTTGAACTCGCGCAGTCCGCTATATTCGCCAGCCTGGAGGCGGGCGTGCACTTCGCGATGGTTCATACAGTAGGGTTCAAAGAAGACGACCGGGCACATGAAAACCCGATTGGCGAGCAGGTTGCGGGCCCAGAGGATGTCGTTGCCATTGATCGACATGCCATTAGTGCCGTCGTAGGAGAACGAGGGAAGGCGGGTCTCAGACTTCATGGGACGGGTAATCGCGTCGGACAGCTCGACCTCTTCATAATAGACCCGCTGCAGGATGCGAAGAAGCATTTCAAAGCGAGTATCGTCCTCCTGAATTTCGCCACGGCTATAACAGCCATTGATGAGCAGGTGCAGGTGGTTGGGGCTTTGGAAGGAAGGGCGCCGCATATTCATCGGGCTGGCATTGAAATGGAGGCAGAGCGCGAGATCGGGTTTGAACTCGTCGTTGATCAGGTCGCTGCGCGCCCGAATCTCACTCGAGATAGCGAACATGGCCTTGGCGGTGCTGGCGATGGCGCCGGATGACGGCACCTTGTTGCGGCTGATCAGGTAGGCTCTCGCTTCCTCGCCCAGTGTGTCGACTCGATCCGTGGTGACGGGGTAGTTGCCATCGCGGGTCAGGAGAACGACGGCGCCGAGAAGCGACAGATCACGCTTTAGGATATTGGCCACAGCGAGTACCATTTCCCCTTCACGAACCTCAATAGTGTCCTGTCCAATGGTGAAATGGCGGTCGTCCCAGGTGACCCACTTTCCACCGATATGACCCGGGTCGATCGCGATGCAGACTCCTTCCAGCGGGCGGGTAGAGTTGGGCGGTAGATCGTCCATTTCCGTCGGCTTGCGCCAGAAACGTTTGGGGGTGGAGGAAATCAGGCTCTCGGTCTGGAAGCGCAGATCGTACCATCCTGCTGCCGGGTGGTTAGACTGTTTCAGGATAAGTGCGCGGTCTCGATCAATCCGAATCAGGTCGTGATACTCTTCCTCACCATTCCTGGCGTAGCAGTGATTGAGCAGGTAGGTGAACTCTTCGCGGGTGATTGTGTTTTGGTAGTCGTCGAGGGCTGACCAGTCTGGAATGCGTCCGAGGCGGGCGATGTAAGGGTTGGGGGCCTCAACTTCAGCGGTGAGTGAGGAATCGAAAGCGGCGGTAAGTCCAAGGATGATAGCAGCGACCAGACGTGGCCCGCAACGCGGATGCCGGTCTTCTTGGGGTAAAATCTGGCAGGATCCCTTCAAGTCGCTCGATTTTTTGGTTTCGCCCGTGCGAAAACCCGTGCAAATAACTGAAGCATGCTGAGGATTTTATTTCTAGGAGATATCGTGGGAGAACCCGGTAGAAAGGCGGTGATTTCGCGTCTTAAGGTCATTAAAAAAGAGGAAAACGTCGATTTCATCATCGCAAACGGTGAAAACGCGGCGGCTGGGCGAGGGATTACGCCGAAAATCGCAATTGACCTGATGAGAGCAGGGGTTGCTGTCATCACTTCGGGGGATCATATCTGGGATCAGCAGGAAATTGTGGAATTTATGGAAATAGAACCCCGCATGCTTCGCCCCATCAACTATCCGGAGGGCACGGTGGGGTTTGGCTCTATCGTCCTGGAAACATCGAAGGGGAAAGTCGGGGTGATCAATGCCCAAGGGCGCAGTTTCATGCAGCCACCACTGGAGAATCCCTTTCTTGCGGTGGAAGCGGAGGCTCACCGAATTCGGGAAGAAGAGGGCGCCAAGGTGATATTTCTCGATTTCCACGCCGAAACCACCAGCGAAAAGATCGCCATGGGGCGTTCAGTGGACGGTTTGGTGTCTGCTGTGGTGGGGACGCACACCCACGTGCAGACTGCGGATGAGCAGATTTTCCCGTCCGGAACCGCCTTTTTATGCGATGCGGGCATGTGTGGACCGCTCGAATCCGTTCTGGGGCGGGAGGTAGAGCCGATCATTGAACGCTTCAAAACCTCGACTCCACGCAGGTTTCCCGTGGCTAAGGGGAGCGTGGGAATTCGCGGGGTTGTGGTCGATGTCGATGAAGCCACCGGGAAAGCGCTCGAAATCCGTCGATTTTCGGAGGATTTTAGGGGCGGAGAAGCCTGATTCTATCGGAGTTTCGGGAGTTTGAGGCGGTTTTTCGAAAATCGGGACAAATTATTTGTACGAAACCGTAATAATTTTTTGACAGATGCAGCTTGGAGAGTAGCTTTCGCGGCTTATTTTGCCGTATTGGTCTCAAATTTCCAAGCTCCGTCCCCAAAAAGGTCAGGTTGCTAGGAGCTTTTTGCCTTTTCGGCAAACCTTGGCTACCTGAGTTGCGGGATCGAAAGTCCTTCAGGCTTTGGGTGCTGAAAGGCTCTTGTAGCTCAGGGGTAGAGCACTTCCTTGGTAAGGAAGAGGTCACGGGTTCAAATCCCGTCAAGAGCTCCATCCGGGTAGCAGGAAAGCAAGAAATAAAATCAACGAGACGAACACGCAGAGCGAATCGTAGCGGTAGCTTACAAATTCTGTCGCTGGGTGATCAACCTTTGAGACAAAAAACAACAAAACAACCAAACGACAATGGCTAAAGAATCATTTGAACGTAACAAGCCGCACGTGAACGTGGGTACGATTGGTCACGTTGACCACGGCAAAACCACGCTGACTGCTGCTATCACCACCACTCTTGCTGATAAGGGATTTGCTGAAAAGCGTGCCTACGACGAAATCGACGGCGCACCCGAAGAGCGCGAACGTGGTATCACAATTTCTACAGCACACGTCGAGTATGAGACCGAAAATCGTCACTACGCTCACGTTGACTGCCCCGGGCACGCCGATTATGTGAAAAATATGATTACCGGTGCTGCCCAGATGGACGGCGCTATTCTCGTTTGTTCCGCTGCTGACGGCCCTATGCCCCAGACTCGCGAGCACATTCTCCTGGCCCGTCAGGTTGGTGTTCCGGCGATTGTGGTCTTCTTGAACAAGGTTGACCAAGTTGATGACGAAGAGCTTCTCGACCTTGTTGAGATGGAGGTTCGTGAGCTTCTCAGTTCTTACGAGTTTCCTGGTGATGACATTCCGATCGTCCGTGGTTCTGCTCTCAAGGCTCTCGAAGGTGACGCCGGCCATCAAGAGAACATCATGAAGCTTATGGAAGCTGTTGATGAATACATTCCGCTTCCCGAGCGTCCTGTTGACCAGGACTTCCTTATGCCGATCGAGGATGTGTTCTCCATCGAAGGTCGTGGTACCGTTGCTACCGGTCGTGTTGAGCGCGGTATCATTAAGAAGATGGAAGAGGTTGAAATCGTAGGGATCCGCGACACTCAGAAGACTACTGTCACTGACATTGAAATGTTCCGTAAGCTTCTCGACGAAGGTCAGGCTGGCGACAATGTCGGAATTCTGGTCCGTGGTCTGAAGAAGGATGAAATCGAGCGTGGGCAGGTTATTGCCAAGCCTGGCACCATCACTCCTCACAAAAAATTTACTGCTGAAGTTTACGTTCTCAGTAAGGATGAAGGTGGCCGTCACACGCCTTTCTTCAACAACTACCGGCCTCAGTTCTACTTCCGTACGACTGATGTGACCGGTTCCGTCAGTCTTCCTGACGGTGTTGAAATGGTGATGCCCGGCGATAACGTTTCCATTACGGTCGAGCTTATCACTCCGATTGCTATGGAGAAGACTATCCGTTTCGCTATCCGCGAAGGCGGACGCACCGTTGGAGCCGGTCGTGTTGCTGACATCCTCGACTAAAAAACGTTGGTTTTTAGTCCTCCTCCGGGTCGGAAGCGACCCGGAAGACGGAACCAAAATTTAGGGGAGGGGACCCGAGTTGATCGGCTCCCCTCTTTCCGCCAGTAAGTGGAAAATATTTTCAAGAGGGTAGTAGCTCAATTGGTAGAGTAGCGGTCTCCAAAACCGTTGGTTCCGAGTTCGAGTCTCGGCTGCCCTGCCACTTCCTTCCGAAACAAGAAAAATTCAGATGAAGTTGGGAAAATACATCGGTGAAGTTCGCACTGAGCTGAAGAAGGCAACCTGGCCTTGGGATCCCAAGGAAAAGGGCCTCAAGAAATACAAGCAACTCATTGATTCCACCATTGTCGTGTTGATTGCCATGGTGCTCCTCGGTGCTTACGTCGCCACGATTGATTTCGCGATGCGCGAATTCATGATTTTCCTGACCACTGGATTTTAGCCCGTTGTTTCTTGCTGGCACACTTTTAATCGATTTTTCTGATGCCGACCATCCCTGCACCTAGCGACCAGTGGTATGTGGTTCACGTTCTCTCCGGACAGGAGTTGAAAGTGCGCGACAGTATCGAGCGCCGTATTGAAGCGGAGGAAATGAGTGATCTCATCTATGAGGTGCTTGTTCCGCAGGAGCGAGTGTCCGAGGTCAAGGCCGGTCAAAAGCGTGAGGCGAATCGTAAATTCTTCCCGGGTTACATTATCATCAACATGCACTTGTTGCACGAGGATAACACCCTGGTCGACCGCACCTGGTATTTCATTCAAGAGACCGACGGTGTCATTAACTTTGCCGGCACGAAAGATCACCCAATGCCAATGCCCAATCAAGAAGTTGAGGGCATGCTTGCGCAGATTAAAGAGCGCGAGGGCAGCATTAAGCCTGCTGTGGCATATGAAGTGAGTGATACGGTGGTGGTGTCCGACGGTCCTTTCCAGGGTCAAACGGGTATTATTGCTGAGGTGAACGAAGATAAGGGGGAACTCATGGTTTCTGTGAATATCTTCGGACGCGAAACTCTGGTGCCTCTTGAATACTGGCAGGTAGAAATTGGATAATTTGAGAAGATGCTTGGTCCCGCTGCGGCGGGATAACTAATACACGATTTAAACAAAGCAGAACGATGGCTAAGGAAGTAGTACAACAGTTGAAATTGCAGATCCAGGCAGGTCAGGCGAATCCGTCTCCTCCTGTTGGTCCGGCGCTCGGTCAGGCCGGCGTCAATATCATGGAATTCTGTAAAGCATTTAACGCTGAAACTCAGCAGAGTGCCGGAGACCTTCTCCCGGTTGTGATCAGTGTCTATCAGGACAAGAGTTTCAGCTTCGTATGCAAGAAGCCGCCGGCAGCCGTGCTCTTGAAGAAGGCGGCCAACATTGCCTCTGGGTCCGGTGAGCCTCACAAGGTTAAGGTGGGCACGCTCTCCAAGGCAAAACTCATTGAAGTTGCCAAGCAGAAGATGGACGACCTCAACACTGACGACGAAGAGATGGCTTGCCGTATCCTTGCCGGCACCGCCCGCCAGATGGGCCTTGAGATCGTAGATTAATTTTTTGGATAATAATCCTTAACGCAGGAGGGCTTCTTCAGCCCATTTGCACTGCACCCTGAAACATGGCTAAAAAAAGAAGTAAAAGATACCAGAAAGCCGCCGAATTGGTGGACGCAGAAAAGGTCTACTCGATCGAGGATGCTGTTTCTCTTGTGAAGCAGTTCCCCTCCCCAAAATTCGATCAGACCGTCACCCTTACATTCCGCATGGGTGTTGATCCCCGCCAGTCGGATCAAATGGTTCGCGGATCCTGCCCTCTGCCTAATGGAAGCGGTAAGGACGTGAAAGTGCTTGTTTTTGCCGAAGGCGAAGCAGCAACTGAAGCTAAGAACGCCGGTGCTGAGCACGTCGGTTATGAGGCTCTGCTTAAAGAAGTGCAGGGCGGCATGATGGACTTTGATGCGGTTATCGCGACTCCGGCTGCGATGTCTGAGGTTCGTAAGCTTGGCAGGCAGCTCGGCCCCCGCGGTCTGATGCCTAATCCGAAGACTGGGACGGTGACTGATGACACAGCTGCGGCAGTGAAGGCTGTCAAAGCCGGTAAGATTGATTTTAAGCTCGATAAGAATGGCAACATTTCCGTTCCGATCGGTAAAGCTTCGTTCGAAGAGGGGGCTCTTGTTGAAAATGGGCGCGCTGTTATCGATGCGATTTCAAGTGCTCGCCCGGCTTCGGCAAAAGGCGTGTTTCTCGTGAATGGGGCTATGACCGCAACCATGAGCCCCGGCGTAACCATAGATGTCTCTCCCTGGGGTTGATCGCAATAACCTGAACAAACAACATTTCACCCAGTTATACCGATGAAAGAAGTCAAACAGGTCATTATCGATCAGATCCTCGACCAAATTAACGCATCTCCTTTCCTTCTTGTTACCGATTATGGTGGCATGACGGTTCCTCAGTTTGAAGCTCTCCGAAAGGAGCTCAAATCAAGTGGCGCCAAATTCCAAGTCGCCAAGAATTCTTTTGTAAAACGCGCTGCAAATTCGGCTGACTACCCCGACGGTCTCGGAGAATTCCTCAGTGGCCAAACCGCAGTCGTGACCGGTGAGTCCGACGTCTGTGCTGCTGCTAAGGTGCTTAAGACTTTTAACAAAGAGAATGGCGTTCCGGCCACCCGTGGGGGTGTTCTGGATGGCGAGCTCCTCGACGAAGGTAAGATTAAGGCTCTTGCGGATCTTCCTGCCAAGGAAGTTCTCTACGCCCAGCTACTTGGTGTCCTAAGTCAGCCTGCGACCCAACTCGCAACTGTGCTCGACCAGCCTGGTGCTTCTCTTGCTCGTGTTCTCCAGGCAAAAGCCGACAAAGGAGAGTAATTCAACATTTAGAACAATTTTGGTGTCACAAGTGAGGCACTGAAAACCAAAAAACAAAACCGGGTTCCTTGCCGAGTGCTGAGCGCAGCACCTTAATTTTCGGAACGCTTTCTGAGTCGGCGATACCCAACCAAAAAAATGGCAGATACAGACGCAATTGTAGAACAGTTGAGCGGACTTACCGTCCTCGAGGTTGCTGACCTCGTGAAAGCTCTTGAAGAAAAATGGGGTGTGAGCGCTGCAGCTCCCGCCGCTGTTGCCGTCGCAGCACCTGGTGCTGCTGGTGGTGGTGAAGCCGCTGAGGAAAAGGACGAGTTTGACGTCGTTCTTACATCCTTCGGTGACAATAAGATCGCAGTCATTAAGGCTGTGCGCGAAGCGATCTCCGGACTCGGCCTGGCCGACGCCAAGAAGATCGTTGAAGGTGCTCCTGAGACTCTCAAAGAGGGCGCTCCCAAGGAGGAAGCCGAGGAAATCAAGAGCAAGCTCGAAGAGGCCGGCGCTACCGTCGAACTCAAGTAAGCAGAGCTTTTCGTTACTCCGGTCCGCGAACCGGGCCGGAGTAACTCTTTAAAAATCTCAACAAACAGCTTGAACCAATCGTAGAAACTCCAGAGGAAGTGCAATCCAGCCATCTGAAATAACTGAAGGACGCCGAATCCCGGTTGCTTTGAAGCATCTGGGCTTCGTCGTCTCGGGTTTAAACGAACCGGCTCCCAATCTTTCGGGGTTGTCCCGTGTGGAGTAATCACACGGAAAACTGCCCTCAGAATAGGAGCGGGACCGCGGCGCGAATCAGTGACCAATTACCAGCAGCCAATATGTCAGCAGCAGTGAAGAATCTTGAACGCATTCCTTTTGGTAAAATTGAGGAGGCAATCGAAACGCCAAACCTCATTGAAGTACAACTCGATTCCTACAAGGAGTTTCTCCAGGAGGAAGTTGTTCCGGGTGATCGCGTCCCGACCGGTCTTCAGTCGGTCTTTCAGGAGGTGTTCCCGATCCAGAGTTATGACGAGAAGTTCACGCTCGATTTTTCCAAGTATGAAGTGGGCGAGCCCAAGCTGACGGCTCTCGAAGCGCTTCGCGATGGCGAGACTTTCAGTGCGCCGCTTTACGTGACCTTTGCCCTGACTGACGAGTCCGGCACCAAGGAGGAGCGCGTCTACATGGGTGAGCTTCCCATGATGACCCGCCGCGGAACTTTTGTCATCAACGGTGCTGAGCGTGTCGTCGTTTCACAACTTCACCGTTCACCGGGTGTCTGTTTTGAGACTAATCTTCACCTCAATGGCAAAACCCTTTTCGGTTTTAGGATTATCCCTGACCGCGGTTCGTGGATGGAGGTTCAATTCGATACCAACGACCTGTTGTACGTCTATCTCGACCGCCGTCGCCGCCGTCGCAAATTCCTCGCCACGACTTTCCTTCGTGCCATTGGTTTCCCGACCGACGAAGATATCATTCGTCAGTTTTACGACATTGGTAAACTCAAGATCGATCCGAAGATGGACGAGGCGGATCTCGCCAATCAGATCATCTTTGAAGATGTCGCCGATGGTGACATCATCGTAGCCAAGGCTTACGAGCCGCTTACCCTCGAAGTGATTCAGCAGCTCCACGGCCTCGGCATCAAGTCTGTTCCGGTCGTAAACGCGACTCACGATGACCTTCTCATTAAATCCCTCAAGAAGGACCCGGCAACGAATGAAGAGGAAGCCCTAAAGGACATCTACCGCCGTCTTCGCCCGGGTGACCCTCCGACCGTGGCCAATGCGCGCGCTCTCTTGAAACGCCTTTTCTTTGATCCGAAGAAATACGACCTGACCCGCGTGGGTCGTTACAAGATTAACCAGAAGCTCGGCCTTGGTGTCGATGACAACGAGCGCGTTGTAACTTCTGACGATTTTATTGCCGCAATGGCTTACCTCTTCAGTCTTCGCGCTGGCGAGGGCGTCCTTGACGATATTGACCACCTTGGCAGCCGTCGTATCCGCGCCGTTGGCGAACTTCTCGCCAACCAGTGTCGTGTCGGTCTGGCTCGTACAGAGCGCCTCGTGAAAGAGCGCATGACCCTCTTCGACATCAACCTCGATGGCATGACGCCTTCCAAGCTAGTTAACCCCAAGGCTCTCGCCGCTGTGGTTCGCGACTTCTTCGGTCGGTCCCAGTTGAGTCAGTTCATGGACCAGATTAACCCTCTGTCCGAGCTGACTCACAAGCGTCGTCTTTCGGCCCTTGGGCCTGGTGGTCTCAACCGTGACCGTGCCGGTTTTGAGGTGCGGGACGTCCACCCTTCTCACTACGGACGTATCTGCCCGATTGAGACTCCGGAAGGTCCGAACATTGGTCTAATCAACTCGATGAGCTGCTACGCTCGCATCAATGAGTTTGGTTTCATCGAGACCCCTTACCGCCGCATCGTGAAGGGTAAGGTTTCCAAGAAGATTGATTACCTAACTGCTGACCAAGAGGAGAGCTACCTCATTGCCCAAGCTAACAACCCGATCGACGACAAAGGTGTCTTCCAAACCGAGAAGATCACGGTTCGTCACCTCGGCGAGTTTATCGAAGTGGATCCGACTGAGGCGACCTACATGGACGTTTCTCCGAAGCAGCTCGTTTCCGTGGCAGCTTCACTGATTCCATTCCTTGAGCATGATGATGCAAACCGCGCGCTCATGGGATCTAACATGCAGCGTCAGGGGGTGCCGCTCCTCGTTTCCGAGTCTCCCTATGTGGGAACCGGCATGGAAGCCAAAGTGGCCCAGGATTCCCGCGCTGTGGTAGTCGCAGAAAGTAGCGGAACTGTGGCTGCTGCCACTGCCGAGATCATCGTAGTGACGAAGGACGGTGAGCTTCCTTGCTCCGAAGCCCAGTTCCTCACTAATCCTTTCAAGCTCAAGAGCGACGAAGACAAGGGCACCTACGTATACCCACTTCGTAAGTTCATGCGCTCTAACGCAGGCACCTGCATCAACCAAAAGCCGATCGTGAAGCGTGGGGACAAAATTAAGGCAGGCATGGTCCTTGCTGACGGTCCGAACACACAAGGTGGTGAGCTTGCACTCGGTAAGAACGTGCTCGTCGCTTTCATGCCCTGGAACGGTTACAACTTCGAGGATGCCATCGTCATCTCCGAACGCATTGTGAAAGAGGACGTCTACACCTCAATCCACGTGGACGAGTTCGACATCGGCGCTCGTGACACCAAGCTCGGACCGGAAGAGATTACTCGCGACATTCCGAATGTCGGCGAGGAGGCGCTCAAGGACCTCGGTCCTGACGGTGTGATTCGCGTGGGTGCTGAAGTTCGCCCTGGCGACATACTCGTTGGTAAAATTACTCCAAAGAGTGAGACCGAGCTGGCGCCTGAAGAGCGACTCTTGCGCGCCATTTTTGGCGAGAAAGCTGCTGATGTGAAGGACACCTCTCTTCGCGTTCCCTCCGGTTGCACCGGAATCGTGATGGACGTTCGTGTTTCTTCACGCAACGCTTCCTCCACGGAGAAGCTCGACCCGAAAGAGCAGCAGAAGCAGCAGAAGCAAATCATCGACGAGCATAAGCGCCGTAGTGAGGAACTCACCGAGCAGCTCACTGAAAAGCTTTCCGATATTCTTCTCGGTGAGAAGATCCCTCTCGATGTGGTCAACGGCCGCACTGGTGAGATCATCATTCCCGCCAACCGCAAGATCACCAAGACGCTTCTCCGTAAATTGGCTGACAGTTACTCCAACGTGGAAATTGATCCGAGCCCAATCCGTAACAAGATCCTCGACATTATTTCCAGCTACGAGCAGAAGTTTGCTGATATCGACATGGAGCGGGAACGTCAGCTAGATCGCATCGAATCCGGTGACGAGGTCGATCCCGGTGTCATTAAGCAGGTGAAAGTTTACGTCGCCAAGAAGCGCAAGCTCTCCGTTGGAGACAAGATGGCCGGCCGCCATGGTAACAAGGGTGTGGTTGCGACCATCGTTCCAGAAGAAGACATGCCTTTCCTCGAGGACGGATCCCCGGTCGATATCTGCCTGAACCCGCTCGGTGTGCCCAGTCGAATGAACGTCGGACAGGTGTTGGAAACTCATCTTGGTGTCGCAGCCCGCGCCCTCGGTTTCAAGGTGGCGACTCCGGTCTTCGACGGTATCCCCGAGTCCAAGATCGTGGAATACCTCGAGGAAGCGAAAGCTACTGACGGCCACGAGTGGATTGGCACTAACGGTAAGTCGACACTCTTCGACGGTCGCACCGGTGAAGCATTCTACCAGCAGGTCGTGGTGGGGGTTATTTACATGCTGAAACTGGGTCACCTGGTCCAAGACAAGATTCATGCACGTGCGGTCGGACCTTACTCGCTCGTTACGCAACAGCCGCTGGGTGGTAAAGCCCAATACGGTGGTCAGCGTTTCGGAGAGATGGAGGTGTGGGCGCTCGAGGCCTACGGTGCCGCATACACACTGCAGGAGCTTCTGACTGTGAAGTCGGACGACGTGCAGGGACGGACGAGGATTTACGAATCTATCGTGAAGGGAGACAACACGCTCGACGCTGGCACACCGGAGTCCTTCAACGTGTTGATCAAGGAAATGCAGAGCCTGGGTCTCGACGTTAAGGTCGGGTCCTCGGAACGATCACCTGAAGAGATTCTATCTGACAGCCTCGCGATTTCCTAATCCACCTCGTCAAACTACTTTAACTAATTCTTCGAACCTTAGCCTACTAAATCCGTGTCAGTCCCAACACTTAGCTCAGAAACCCATCTGGACGAAATTTTCGGCCTTGAACGAAAGTCCGACAGTTTTGACCACGTTCGCATCACGGTCGCCAACCCCGAAACGATCCGCTCCTGGAGTCGTGGAGAGGTCAAGAACCCTGAGACCATCAACTACCGGACTTTCAAGCCGGAAAAGGGTGGTCTGTTCTGTGAGCGCATCTTCGGTCCTACTAAGGACTGGGAGTGTGCCTGCGGTAAATACAAGCGCATCAAGCACAAGGGAACGGTCTGCGACCGTTGCGGTGTGGAGGTGACTCTCTCCCGTGTCCGTCGTGAGCGCATGGGCCACATCGAACTTGCCGTTCCAGTGTCCCATATCTGGTTTTACAAGTGCATGCCGTCTCGTATCGGCCTCATGCTCGACATGAGTGCCCGCCAGCTCGAGCGCGTCATCTACTACGAAGATTACATCGTCATCGAGCCGGGCAACACGCCGCTCGAGGCAGGTCAGCTCCTGACTGAACTCGAATTCCGCGACGCCCAGGAAGAATACGGGATGGAAGGATTCCAGGCTGGTATGGGTGCCGAGGCCGTTCGCGACCTCCTTTCCCGCGCCGATCTTCCGGCTCTCATCGAAGAGCTTGAAGAAGCCATGGGCAAGACCCGCTCCAAGCAGGTCCGTAAGAAGCTCGCCAAGCGTCTCAAGCTGGCCCAAGGCTTCCACTACTCCAAGACTCGTCCCGAGTGGATGATTCTCGAAGTGCTGCCCGTGATCCCGCCGGACCTTCGTCCGCTCGTTCCGCTGGAAGGTGGTCGTTTCGCGACTTCCGACCTCAACGATCTTTACCGTCGTGTCATCAACCGGAATAATCGTCTCAAGAACCTTCTCCAACTCAAGACGCCTGACGTGATTATCCGAAACGAGAAGCGCATGCTTCAGGAAGCGGTGGATGCCCTCTTTGATAACGGTCGTCACGGCCGCGCTGTGACCGGTGCCGGTAACCGTGCCCTCAAGTCGCTCTCCGACATGCTCAAGGGTAAGGGTGGGCGTTTCCGTCAGAACCTGCTCGGTAAGCGAGTCGACTACTCAGGACGTTCCGTCATCGTGATCGGACCTGAGCTCCAGCTTCACCAGTGTGGTCTTCCCAAAAAGATGGCTCTCGTTCTGTTCGAGCCGTTCATCATTCGTCGCCTCAAAGAACTTGGCTACGTGCACACCGTGCGTTCCGCTAAGAAGCTCATTGAGCGCAAGACTCCTGAGGTCTGGGATATTCTTGAAGAGGTGACCAAGGGACACCCGGTTCTCCTGAACCGTGCGCCCACGCTGCACCGTCTTTCCATCCAGGCATTCGAGCCGGTCCTCATCGAGGGTTCCGCTATCCGCCTGCACCCGTTGACCTGTTCGGCTTACAACGCTGACTTCGACGGTGACCAGATGGCTGTGCACGTTCCGCTTTCCGTGGAAGCGCAGATGGAAGCCCGCATGCTCATGCTGGCCCCGAACAACATCTTCACACCTTCCAGTGGTAAGCCGATCACAACGCCTTCACAGGATATTACACTCGGTTCCTACTTTCTGACCTACTGCCGTCAGATCCCGCTGCGTGATCCTGATCTTGAGCCCAAGCTTCCGCTCTTCTCCGACACTTCCGAGGTCGAATTCGCTGTTGCAAACCGTTCGATCGACATGCACGATCCGATTCGCCTGCGTAACCCCGATTTCGAAACTGAGGGTCGTATCTACGGAGAAACGGAGAAGAAGGTGATCGTGACGACTGCCGGTCGTGTTCGTTTCAACGAGATCTGGCCTGAGAACCTTGGTTTCTTTAACGGAACCGTTGGTAAGAAGCAGCTCTCTGACATTATTTGGCGTTGCTATCAGGTGGCTGGTCAGGACGGCACCGTGGTTTCTCTCGACGCGCTCAAAGCGCTCGGCTTCAAAGAGGCAACTCGCTCCGGAACTTCTGTCGGTATTTTCGACATGATCATCCCAGATGAGAAGGAAATCGAAGTGACCCAAGCCTCTGCCGAAGTGAAAAAGGCTAACGATCAATATCGTGCCGGTGTCATCACGAACAAGGAGCGTTACAACAAGATCGTTGATATCTGGACTCACGCTGGTGACGAGATAACCAAGGCACTCTTCCGCACGATTGAGCACAACGAAGGTAAAGACCTTCCGAGTCCGCTTTTCATGATGGTGGACTCCGGTGCCCGCGGTAACCGTCAGCAGATTAAGCAGCTTTCCGGTATGCGTGGTTTGATGGCCAAGCCTTCCGGTGAGATTATTGAGCGCCCGATTATTTCGAACTTCCGTTCCGGTCTTTCCGTGTTGGAATACTTCATCTCCACGCACGGTGCCCGCAAGGGGTTGGCCGATACCGCTCTTAAGACCGCTGACTCCGGTTACATGACCCGTAAGCTGGTCGATGTGGCTCAGGACGTGATCATCACTGAGGAGGATTGCGGCACTGCCAACGGTATTATCGTGAAGTCGATCTATGAAGGCGACGAAGAGGTCGTCGACCTGAAGACTCGAATTTACGGTCGTGTCGCGGCTGAGAAAGTGGTCAACGGTGATGAGACTGTGGTCAAGCCCGGTGACATGATTGACGAAGAGATCGCTCTGCGCCTCAACGACATCGGTCACGAGCAGCTTAAGATCCGCTCTGTTCTCACTTGTGAGAGCCGCCGTGGTTGTTGTTCCAAGTGTTACGGTATGAACCTCGCCACTAACGTGATGGCGAAGGACGGTGAGGCTGTCGGGATTATTGCTGCCCAGTCCATTGGTGAGCCCGGAACGCAGTTGACTATGCGTACCTTCCACGTCGGTGGTGTTGCCTCCGGAACGTTCAAGCAGCCGATCATTAAAGTGAAGACTAAGGGTGTGGTGCACTACAACAACCTGCGAACGGTTGAGACGCCTGATAAGACCTTTGTTGCTCTTAACAAGAACGGCACGATTTCTATCCACGACAAAGACGGTCGCGAGCTTGAGTCCTACAATGTGGTTTCCGGTTCTGTGATCCGTGTGCCTGACAACGGTGAAATCAAGAAGGGTGCAACCCTTGCAACCTGGGACCCCTACAGCGTTCCCGTGATCACCGAGAAGGCAGGCAAGATCGCATTCCGTGACATGATCCAAGGTATTACCCTCGACACCGAGATCGATAAAGAGACCAACACTAAGGGTCTTGTCGTGATCGAGCACAAAGAGGACCTGCACCCGCAGATCATGATCGTCGATCCGAAGACCGGCGAAGAACTGGCGACTTACTCCATCCCGACTGGTGCTCACCTTTCTGTTACGGAAGGTCAGAAGGTTACTGGTGGTGACCAGCTCGCCAAGACTCCTCGTAAGGTTTCTGAGACCAAGGACATTACCGGTGGTCTTCCTCGTGTGGCCGAGCTCTTCGAAGCTCGTAAACCGAAGGAGATCGCAGAGATCGCCAAGATCGACGGTGAAGTTTCAATTGGTGGCACAGTTCGCGCGAAGCGTAAGCTCATCGTGACCGACCCTGAAACTGGCGAGCAAGAAGAACACCTCATCCCGCTTGGTAAGCACTACCTCGTCCAGCCCGGTGATACCGTGCATAAAGGACAGAAGCTGACCGAAGGTGCCGTGATTCCGCATGACATTCTCGAGATTTTAGGGCCACACGCTCTCATGGAGCACCTCGTCAGCGAGGTCCAGGACGTCTATCGTCTTCAAGGCGTTGAGATCAACGATAAGCACATCGAAATCATCATCCGCCAGATGCTTCGTAAGGTTCGTATCACCGATCCGGGCGATACTCAGTTCCTCTGGGGTGACCAGATCGAGAAGACCACCTTCGAGGCCATCAACGCCGACATCACTGAGCAGGGTGGTAAGCCTGCTGAGGGTGAGCCGGTCCTGCTGGGTATCACCAAGGCGTCTCTTGAGACCGACAGCTTCATTTCTGCAGCTTCGTTCCAGGATACGACTCGTGTGCTCACCGAAGCTTCCACGCTTGGTAAGATCGATTATCTGCGTGGCTTCAAGGAGAACGTTATTATGGGTCACCTCATTCCGGCCGGAACCGGTTTCACCACAACTCGCGGTATGCGTGTGGCAGAGTTGGGTGAGCCACTTCAGCCGGAAGGAGAAGCGGAGGCTGCTGCCGAAGAGGGAGTTGAAGAAACCGTCGAGGAGACTGCCTGATCCCAGCGAATCCCGCGAAACGATTAATTCAACGAGGAGGGCGCTTCCGGAAACGGGAGCGCCCTTGTTTTTTCTGTGGCGCACGGCCGGCTTTTTGTTTGATTTTTCGTGATTTGGGCTTTTAGTGGGCGCCCTCCCATCCATCAACGGAAAAACCGGAGAGCAAACGGTTCGAGAGAATCGGGGGGGTAGAAAAGATGGGCTCTCCACCCCTTTCGGTAACCTGCAACAAGGGCCGACTCAAAACATGTCCAACGAACTCATTACTGAACTCGTCGAAGCGGGTGTCCACTTCGGTCACCAGTCCCGCAAATGGAATCCCAAAATGCGGCAGTTTCTCCTCGGTGAGAAGCACAATGTTCACCTGATCAACCTCGAGAAAACCGCCGAGCAGCTCGACGCTTCCGGTAAATTTCTCGCCGATCTCGCTTCTTCCGGTAAGAAAATCCTTTTCGTCGGTTGTAAGCGCCAGGCCCAGGAAGCTGTCCGCGAGGCTGCCGAAGCAACCGGCCAGTTCTACGTTAATCACCGCTGGCTCGGTGGTACTCTGACCAACCTGGAAACAGTTCGCAAAAGCGTGGGCCGCATGGAATACCTCGAGAACCTGCAGAAATCTCCTGACTTCAAGAAGATGTCCAAGAAGGAAATCGCCTCCCTCAACCGTGAGAAGGAGAAGCTTCATCTTCGCCTTTCCGGTATTCGCAACATGGTTCGTCTTCCCGACGCCGTCGTGATCGTGGACTCCGCCCGTGAATACAATGCGATCAATGAAGCTCGTAAGCTCCGCATCCCGATCGTTGCTATGGTGGATTCCAACGCAGATCCTGACATCATCGATTATCCGATCGTTTCCAACGATGACGCGATTCGCTCTATCCGCGTGATCCTCAAGAACCTGATCGAGCCCATTATCCCGGCTGCCCGATAAGTGATCTCATTCCCGGGGCGGGGCATATCCCGCCTGACTGGGATGGTCCTTGTACGACAAAATTGATACGGATACCTTTGTGAGAAATCCGTTCGCTCCATTGATTACCTTTTATAACACAACGAAATATTATGGCCGAAATCACAGTAGCTCTGATTAAGACCCTTCGCGACAAGACCAACGCAGGCATGATGGACTGCAAAGCCGCCCTAAATGAAGCGGGTGGTGATATCGCTGAAGCAGAAACTATTCTTCGTAAGAAAGGCATCGCCGACGCTGAGAAGAAGGCTGGCCGTGCTGCCAAGGAAGGCGTTGTTGCTTCCCGTATCTCCGAGGACGGCAAGTCCGGTGTTCTCGTAGAAGTGAACTGCGAAACTGACTTCGTGGCTAAGAATGAAAACTTCACTGCCTTCGTCGACCAGATTCTGGATCACGTTTCCAGCAGCGAGACCGTTGACTCTCTCGAGGCACTTCTTGCCCAGGATTTCTCGGGCGACGCCGCGACTCTCGACGAATTCATCAAGGCCAAAGTTGGTGAGCTCGGCGAAAACATGGGTCTGACCCGCTTCGCCAAGTATGAACTCGTTGGCGAAGGTGTGGTTGGTTCCTACATCCACATGGCTGGCCGCGTCGGTGTTCTCGTTGAGGTGACTGCCGGTAAGGCTGACACTGCTTCCAGCGAGGCCTTCACCACTTTCGTGAAGAACGTCGGTATGCACATCGCTGCTTCCCAGCCGATCTGCATCGGTCGTGATGAAGTTCCCGCCGACCTAGTTGAAGCTGAGAAAGACATTTTCCGTGAGCAGATGAAGGACAAGCCTGCCGACATTATCGAGCGCATCATCGATGGTAAGATGGGCAAGTTTTACGCCACTAACTGCCTTCTCGAGCAGGCTTTCATCATGGACACCGACAAGTCCATCAAAGATCTCATCGATGAACTTTCCAAGGAGACCGGCGACGAAATCAGCATCTCCCGGTTCGAGCGCTACGGTCTCGGTGAGGCTGCTGACGAGGGCGCTGGCTAAGAGTAAATTTTCTTCTCCTGAGTTGACACAGATTTTCGAAGAGCCCGCTTCCGAAAGGAGGCGGGCTTTTTTGTGAGGACTTCAAAGGGGATTCGGTATTCAGGCATCTTGAGCGGGATGGGCTGTCGCGTCACTCCTCTTTAGGAGTGTGCTTCAAAACAGCTAAATACCTAGACTCCCAAATCGCTGATTAATGCGCTTCAAGCCAGTTTTCTCCGGTCCCGGACTCCACCGCGATCGGGACGCTTAATGGGAGCGCGTCCTTCATTGCCTGCTCGATCTTAGGGATTAGTTCTTCCTGCTCCTCCTTGTGTAGATCAAAGACCAGTTCATCGTGAACCTGCAGGAGCATGCGAGTTTCGTAGTTGCCTGAATCGAGGAGGTTGGACACATTCACCATGGCGACCTTGATCATGTCAGCCGCAGTTCCCTGAATCGGTGTGTTGATAGCTGTCCGCTCCGCCGCAGCCCGAATCATCCCGTTGCGGGAATCAATGTCGCGAAGGTAGCGACGTCGACCGGTCAGCGTTTCGACGTAGCCGTCTGATTTGGCCTGCTCGATCGTGCTTTCTTGAAAAGCTTTTACGCCGGGATACTGCTTGAAGTATTCTTCGATGATCTGGGAGGCTTCGCTGCGTGATATTTCGCCGTTGAGGCGCTGTGATAATCCAAACGCGGAGATGCCGTAGATGATCCCGAAGTTGACCATCTTGGCGGTACGCCGCATGTGGGAGGTAACCTTCTCAGGCTCGGCATCAAAGACGCGGGCGGCAGTGGCCGTGTGAATGTCGAGACCATCATTGAAGGCTTCGATCATGGCCTTGTCCTCACAAAGGGATGCCATGACACGAAGTTCGATCTGCGAGTAGTCAGCGGCGAGCAGGGTGAACTCATCGCTGCGTGGAATGAAGGCGCGGCGGATCTCGCGGCCCTGGTCAGAGCGAATAGGGATGTTCTGTAAGTTAGGGTTGTTTGAAGCGAGGCGGCCGGTCGCGGTCATCAATTGATGAAACGTGGTGTGAATCCGACCAGTACCGGCAAAGATTGACTCCGGCAAGGCGTCAACGTAGGTGCCCTTCAGCTTGGTAGCCTCGCGGTAGGAAAGTAGATCGCGAACGATATCGTGACTCGCCGCGAGGGAGCGTAAGGTTTGCTCGTCGGTCTTGTATTGACCGGTCTTGGTCTTCTTGGGTTTCTCGACGAGGTGCATTTTGTCGAAGAGCACTTCGCCAACCTGCTTTGGGGAATTAAGATTAAACTCGGTCTCGGCGGTTTCGTAGACGGCCTTTTGAAACTCGTCGATCTTCTCGCCAAGGGTCGTGCCGATGTCGCTGAGGGTGTCGGGATCGACGCGGATGCCTTCCGCTTCCATGGCCACGAGCACAGGGACGAGCGGGTTCTCAATCTCGTAGAGAACGCGGTGCTGTTCGAGTTCTTCGACTTTATCTTTCAGAATGCCTGCCAGTTGCCACGTTACGTCGGCATCCTCGCAAGCATACTGAGCGATATCCTCGAAGGCAGGACCACCGGCATCTTCGCCCACCATTTCGGCTTCGTCGAAGAGATTCATCTGCCCGCTTTTCTCTTCGTCGTTCCCAAAGATCGAGTCATACGAAATCGGCGTGTAGCCGAGCATTGACTCGGCGAGGTAGTCCATCTTGTGGCGTTGGTCAGGCTCGATCAAGGTGTGTGCCAGCATGGTGTCGAAGATCGGTGTGCTGACGGCGATGCCCTGCCATTGCAACACGCCAATGTCGAACTTGAGGTTGTGTCCGATCTTCTCGGCACCACCTTCGAGCAGCAGACGGAAGGACTCAACGATCGCTTTGCCGGCATCTTGGGGTGGCACCTCGACATAGGCGCCGTAATCCTTCTCCCAGGAAAATGCGATGCCGATGATATTTGCCGTCTTTTCGTCGAGAGAATCGGTCTCGAGATCGAAACAGAAAGAGTCCCTGCCGGAGAGTTCTTTGATCAGCTTCTCGCGGCCCGCTGCATCGTCTGAGCGCAGATAGAGGTAGTCCTTTTTATGATCGGCGATGGTCTTCAGCTTCGGGGCAAGACCGCCCGCATCGTCAGCTATGCTGTGACCGCGACCAGACTGGAAGTCCTCTCCGAACAGTCTCTTACCGATAGAGTTGAACTCGAACTCAACGAAGAGTGATGTGAGAGCTTCGTCATCCCGTTCGCTGATTTTGATTTCATCGAAGCCAACCTTCACCGGGGCGTCTGTCATGATGGTAACCAGCTTCTTCGAAAGCAGGGCCTGTTCCTTGTTGTTTTCGACGTTCTCCTTTTGCTTGCCCTTGAGTTGGTCAGTGCTTTCCAAAAGGGCTTCCATGCTGCCGAACTGGGTGACGAGCTTCTTAGCGGTCTTCTCGCCGACGCCGGGGACGCCGGGAATATTATCCGAGGCATCACCCCAGAGACCGAGAATGTCGATAGTCTGGAGAGGATCATCCACCTGCCAGTTATCACAGATCGCGGCCCGATCCAGAATTTCGGGTGCAGAACCCTGGCGGCCGGGTTTGTAGATACGAGTTGTATCCGTGACAAGTTGGGCAAAGTCTTTATCTGGAGTCACCATGAAGGTCTCGTATCCACCCTCTGCATCAGCTTTGCGAGCGAGAGTGCCGATAACGTCATCCGCTTCCCAACCGGGGCATTCGATGACCGGAATATTGAAGGCTTCGATGAGGCGCTTCACGTGTGGGAGTTGTGCCGCAAGATCCTCTGGCATGGCGTCACGGTTCGCCTTGTATTCCGGGTAGATTTCATGACGCGGGGTCGGGTCTGAGGTATCGAAAGCAACGGCCAGGTGAGTGGGAGATTGGTTCTCGAGGAGGTCGAGCAGATTGACGGTGAAACCGTAGATGGCGGAGGTGTTGACCCGCTTCGAAGTATATATTGGGCTGCGAATGAGTGCAAAATGAGCCCGGTAAACGAGCGCCATGCCATCGAGGAGAAAGAGTCGGTTGGGAGCATCCGCCATAGCACTATCAGAGCGGCGACGGGGTAGAGTGTCAATCTGAGTTCGACGCTACGGAGCGAATGATCAGCCACCTGCCACAATTGCCTTGGCATCAATCATGGTGAAGGAGTGGGTCGGGTTCCATCCCCGAAGAAGACCGTGTTAGAGCAGTGAGAACCAACGAAACAACTGAGAGTCGGAGGATCATGCTGGCATCATAGACGGGGCAACGTCCTGCGACCAGAAGGTTTCAAATTTGATGCTGGCGTTCTTTGAAGCCCTCGATTCGCTCGATCTCTTCGCTCAACTCACTCCACTTCGTAAAGAGTGTCTCGAGTTCAGTTTCGACTTGGGAGAAGCGCTTGGTTGCCTCAGTCGCTTCTTCACCCTTTTTGAAGAACTCGGGATCGACGAGTTTGGCGGTGAGATCAGTCTTTTCCTGTTCCAGGTGTCCGATGTCAGCCTCAACCCCTTCGAACTCTGCCTTGAGCGGCTTCAGCTTAGCAGCTTTGGCTTCGCGGGCCTTGGCTTCGAGGCGTCGCTGCTCCTTGCGATTGGAGCCGGAAGAAGGGGAGGACGAAGCGCTGGCAGTTTGTGATGTCGCTGCGGCTCCTTTGCCTTTCTCGGAGTCGAGGTCGGCCTGCTTCTTCTCAATGTAGTCGCTGACGTTGCCGTAATAGACCTTGGGAGGTTGGTTGGGAGTAAACTCCAGCACCTTCGTCACGATGGGGTCGAGGAAGGCCCGGTTGTGCGAGACGATGACGTAGGCACCAGTGTAATCGAGCAGCGCCTTCTGCAGGACCTCTTGGGAGTGTAGGTCGAGGTGGTTGGTCGGCTCGTCAAGAATCAGAAAATTAGCCGACTGCAGGAGCATGCGGGCGAGGGCGAGACGGCCGCGTTCACCACCGGAGAGAATGCTGACGGATTTGAAAACATCATCACCGCGGAAGAGGAAGGCACCGAGTAGGGTGCGAAGGCTCCCGGCAGCCTCGTTAGTGATACTGCCCTCCATTGTTTCGAGAACGGTCTTGTTCGGATTAAGTTCATCGGCATGGGTTTGTGAGAAATAGGCAATGCCCACTTTGTGACCTTCGGTTCGCTCACCCGACGTGGGTTCTTCATCTCCTGCAATGAGACGGGAGAAGGTGGACTTTCCAGCACCGTTAACGCCGACGATGGCGATCTTGTCACCGCGCTCTATCGCAAAGTCGAGTCCGTCGATGACCTTGTTGTCTCCGTAATATTTGCACGCCCCTTCCAGCTTAAGGACGGTCTGGCCGCTCCGCTCGGGCTGGGGGAAGCGGAAGTCCATCGTGGCGCCTTCCTCCTCGAGTTCGATGCGCTCCATCTTCTCCAACTGTTTGATTCGAGACTGAACCATCTTGGCCTTGGTCGCCTTGGCCCGGAAGCGGTTAATCAGTTTCTCCGTTTTCTCGATCTCGCGTTGCTGGTTCTTGTAGGCGCGTTGGGCCTGCTCCTGCCGGGCATCCCGTTCACAAAGAAAGAATGAGTAGTTGCCGGAATATTGCTCGACTCGACCGCCCGGCTCAAACGCGAGGGTTCGGTTGGTGAGGTTGTCGAGCATGCTCCTGTCATGGGAGATCAGAATCATGGCGCCGCCGTAGGTGCGAAGCCATTGCTCGAGCCACTGGACCGTTTCGATATCGAGGTGGTTGGTAGGTTCGTCGAGGAGAAGGACCGAAGGTTCTTTGAGCAGCAACTTGGCCATAGCGATGCGCATTTGCCAACCGCCGCTGAATTCGCTGGTCTCGCGTTCGAAGTCGCTGTGTTTAAAACCAAGTCCGCCGAGAACGGTCTCAATGCGCGGCTTCATCTTGCTGACATCATGGTGATCGAGGCGCAGCTGTACGTCGCCGAAGATTTCGAGCAGGTCGCCGTAGGCCTCGCTCTCTGGATCAGCCGTTTCGAGTTCAACTTCGACTTCTTTGAGCTGATCCTGGAGCTGTTTCACATCATCGAAGGCCTTTTCCGCCTCGCCGAAGACAGTGGATCCTTTGTGTTTGACGCCTTCCTGGGGGAGATAGCCGATCGTGGTCTGCTTGGCCTTGATGATTCGGCCGGTATCGGCTTCTTCGATCCCGGCAATGATCTTCATCAGAGTCGACTTCCCGGCTCCGTTGGGACCCGCAAGCGACCAGCGCTCCTTCGCCCGGATCGTGAAAGACAGATCCTTGAAGAGAGCGCGGGCTCCGTATTCGATAGAGACTTTGTCGACCGCCAGCATAGAAGGGGGCGGGAAGGTAGCGGATTCTGGCTTGGATTCCAGTGAATGAGAGACGAAATCTTGTGACTGTAATAAGAAAAACTCTGCAGTTCCACCTTCGATGGGTGTCACGAGATGCAGTAAGGTGCCGGGGTTCGGGGAAGCGCAATGACGGTGCTTTGCTCGCAGTCAATCGAATGACAGATTTGCTCTCTTGTAATAGGGTGCCCTGTGTATGGAAGAAATCAAACAGCGTGTTGTAATCGTGGGGGGCGGGTTCGGAGGAGTGGCCGCAGCAAAGGTATTGCGTAGGTCTGATGTTGACATTGCTCTGATTGATCGGAGGAACTATCACCTGTTCCAGCCTCTTTTATATCAGGTGGCGACGGCGGCATTGAACCCCTCAGATATCGCCGCTCCGATCCGGCGCATATTTCGGAGTCAGAAAAATATTTCTGTCTTGATGGGCGAAGTGGTATCAGCCGATCTCAAGAATCAACTTATCGCTACGGAAGACCAGAGAATCCGGTATGACTATCTCGTTATGGCTGCCGGGGCGACCCATTCCTACTTCGGCAATGATCAGTGGGAGGAGACCGCTCCTGGTTTGAAAAAAATTTCGGATGCAACGAAAATTCGTAAGCAGGTCCTCCTTGCTTTTGAATCAGCCGAAATGGAGACCGACCCTGAGGCTCGTCGGGCCTGCCTTACTTTTGTGGTGATCGGTGCGGGG
>PKCI01000066.1 GCA_002862135.1 Verrucomicrobiota bacterium
GAGTCTCTGAGCGACGGCTTGCGTGAGACCATTTTTATGGTGATGGCCGATGACTGGACTCCCGAGGTGGATTACCCACGGGTTCGTGAGTTCATTAACACCTACAGCGTCATTATTGACCAGGATCCGTTTGGGGAACGGCACGAGCGGAATCGTCGGTTCGAATATCTTGCCCAGTTGGCTATGAGCGAGGCGGACCCGATTCGGGCACTGGCCTGGTATGAGCGGATGGTGAATCCCAATCTCCTTGAACCGGAACTTCGGCGCCGATATGAGCAGTTGGAAAACCGGGTTGTTGCGGAGTCCCTCGAGGTAAAGAAAAAAGAATCTCTCGATGCACTCGATAAGCAGATCAAACAGTTGCCGCTCGAATACGTTCGAATTCTGAACGGCGTCGGTTCCATTCATTTTCTTCTCCAGAATTTCTCGGGAAGTTACGTCGCGTTCTCGCAGCTCTCTGACATCGCGGGCAAGCAGCATGAACAGCGGCCGGTTTTCCTGCATAACGCCGTGGTCTCCGCGGCTCAGACGGAGCAGTGGAAGAGCGCCTATCATTACGGCCGCCAGTTTCTTGACGAGTTTCCGGATCACGAGCTGAAACCGGGGGTCGCACGGGTTCTCGTAGAGATTCTCTTCATCCGCGAAGAGTATGAAGACTCGTACGAAGTGTCCGGCGAAGTCCGGCAGGACATGACGGCTGGTGATTCGATTCGCGATATTCCGGATTTTGTTTACGGGGCCTCTGCCTTCCAATTGGGGCATTACGAAGAAGCGGACCAGGAACTTTCCAAATACTTCAATGTTTATCCCAACGGTGAGCGAATGGAGTTAGCCCAGTTTTTTCTCGGGCTCTCCAAGGTGAGGCTGGCAAAGTGGCAGGAAGCAGCCGATGTGCTGAACTCCTACCTCGAAAAATATCCAGATTCTACTCTGGTTCCGACGGCACTCTATCAGTGTGCGATGGCCGAATTCATGATTGATGAGATGGATGCGGCTCTGGCTAAAGTCGAGCGGGTCATAAAAGAGTTCCCGGGTCATGAAGTCAGTGCGGTTTCCTGGAACTTGAAAGGGGATATCCTTGCGACGATTGGAAGCGAGTTTCCCGAGGTGGAGTTGTGTTATCTCAAGGGTCGTGACGGTGGCAAAGATCTAGGCCAACCTGACACAGTGGCCTATGCGCTCTGGCAGCTCGTTGTGCAGACCGTTGAAGTGGAAGAGTGGGATAAGGCGTCCGGACACTACAACGAATTCCGTGACGAACACCCTGACTCAGGCTACAAAAATGATGTGTTGGTAGCTTCACTCCCGATGCTCGTAGTGCAGGGACGTAAGGAAGAGGGACTGCAAAAGTTGCGTGACGTGGTCTGGGAGAATCAGGGCGATCCGCTTTCTCCGGTGCTGGCGGAGATGTTTGGCAGCTACGTCGAATTCCTGAAGGACGAGTTTGATAATGAGGTCTTCTTCGCGCAGATGAATGGTCTTCAGGATCAGCGCGGTGCGACACCTTGTATCATGGGATGGGCGACAGTAGCCAAAGCGGATGCTCTGGAGCGTCAGGAGGTGGAACAGGAGAATGTGGACAAGGAGTTCTACCGCCTCGAAGCCGGATTCAAACCTGAGGCGCAGAGTAATTACCCGATTGTCCGCCTGGCCCGCTGGAAAGCGCACGTCAGGAAGCGCCCTGAAGAAGCCAAGGTCCTTTATCAATATATTCTCGATAATCGTCCCGGCAGCGCGAACTTTGAATACTGCCTGATCGATACCGCCGAGATTCAGGCACTGTCAGACGATTCGGGCGAGCGCAACGCCGCGATGGAGAAGTTTCAGCAGGTGCTGGCCGAAATTCCCAATGAGGAACTGCAGGAGAAGGCGGTTCTCGGAATGGCCCGAATCAAGACCAAGGAAGGTGACTATGCCGCCTCTCAACCGATCTGGGAGCGCTACCTAGCGAACGCCGGATGGCGACTCAGCCGTCCCGAGGCTAACTTTCGCCTTGCTGAGTGTTTTGATAAGAGTGGCAGCACTTCGGATGCATTGAAGGTTTATGTTAGTATCTATGCCAATTTCCCCGGACATCTCGATTGGTCGACACGCGCCTACCTGAGAACCGCAGCGATTACAAAAGCGGGAGGAGACGACTTGAAAGCTCTCAAGGTGCTTCAGGATATGCTGAAACGGATGGGGCATCTCGATCATCCAGGAGTGGATAAAGCGAAGGAAGTATTCGTGAAATGGCGCGAGGAATATCAGAGCAAAGCGGCAGCTGAAGCCGGTTGATATGATGGGGATGTTGAACAGAATTATAGTTGTGGTTGCGGTAATCTTACTCGCTGGAGGCGTTGGCCGGGCAGAGTTGGCGACTATGCACCTGAGGGATGGGCGCAGCCTGACGGTGGAATTAATGCAAGTCGACCGTGGTCAAATTCAGTGGAAGGTTTCGGCGTCGGTCACCCAGGTGCAGCAAACCTTGAGGAGCCAGATCGATTACGTGGATTTTACTCCAACCAATGAGTGGGAGGCCGCTGAGGCGGCATTTCAGTCCGGCAAACTGAACGAAGCTATTAATCTCTACACTACCGTTCTAAATGCCCCGGCGTCGCAATTTTACCCGATGCCGGGAAATTTTGCTTCTCTAGCGAAAGTCAGGTTGCTGGATTGCCATCGAATCAGGATGGATATGAAAGCCATTGCCGCACAGGCCGCGATTGTTCGCGACGAGTTTGCTGATCTGCCGCCTTCTCACCGCAAGCTGGACCCTGAGGTGACGGCGTGGGTCGCGATTTCAAGGCAGAATTGGCAGGCCGCTATTGATGCGGTTACGGACGTCAAGATACCGACTCCGGAGACCTATCTGGTCCGCGGTATGGCCTATGAAGGCATTGGTGCTCTCGAAGAGGCAATTCGTCAGTATGCCGGAGCCTACGTCCTGAATTTCGGAGGTCCCACTGAGTTGACGAGGACTTCCTTGCGTCGTTCCGCGGAGATGCTGGCCAAACTGAAGAATCAGGATCGCCAGAATGAGCTGCAGGGCCTGGTTAAAATCTACCAGGACCTCTTTGGAAAGGGGAACTTGTGGGAAGGGGCACCGGAGTGGCTGGTGAAGTTGGCTGCCGGGGAGTTGGTCGTGATGAGTGAACTCACCGAGGGGCTCGATGCGCCGGAGAAACCGGACGGTGAAAGCGGGCCCCTTGGGCAAAAATCAGCAGAACTGGCGTCCTTACCACCTCTGGCTGACCGCGAGTGGATCCTGACGGATGAACTTCCACATAGGGCATATGTGGAAGGGCCCGGCGAGGCAGACGTCTCGAGAACCGTTGAAGGAGGAGCTTCTGAATCAGGGAAGGGATATGCTTTCGATGGCTCAGGCGGAAAGGTGATGGTCTCAGGCGTCGCCGCCAGTCAGCCTTTCATGAGAATCAGGGGTGATCTTACTCCGGAGACTACTGATGGGATCATTGCAGAAATGAAGGGGGGCGCTGGCGGTTTCGGGGTCTACCTCAAGAAGGGTGAAATCATGTTTGCCTGGGCACCCAACGGGGCCAAAGTCGAGGCCTTTACCCTTGGCAAGATGGAAGAGGGAAGCCGTGGTCATTTTGTGATCACTATTGGATCGGATCGCAAGGTGAGGGTCAGCGGTTTGGGCTTGGAACAGCAGGAAGTGTTGAGCCTGAAGACCAGGAAAAAAGGCTTGGAGATCCTCGACAATCAGAAGCTGTTTCTCGGTGATATGCATTCTCAGAAGCCACCTAACGAGGGTTGGCCACAGTCCACGCCTTTCAAGGGAACCATTCACCATTTCTCCGTAGTGTGCGGAAAGAATGGCGAGCAGCTGAAAGAACTTCAGCTGAAAGCATTCAGTGGGAAGAATCCCCGTTTCACGCCGCCATTGGCCGAGGAGGCCCCAAAAGAGGAGCCAAACAAAGGAAAAGAATAAAGATCTCATTGGTTTGGCGCCATCGGACAAATAATTGCTGAATCAGGATTTTTTCTGTGTCAGGCCTCCCCCCCAGTTTTTCGGGTGTTTTACATTGTAAATGCATCACTGACTCCGCTATCCTTGCTTCTTCAGAATTGAAGCACGGATGAATCGTAGGTTTTGCCACCAGGAAATAAAGCGATCCCGGACAGTCCGGTCCGGGGGGTTTACGTTGATGGAGATGCTTACCGTATTGACGGTCATCGCCTTACTGATGGGGCTTTCAGGAGGGGTTCTTTATGTTTTGACCTCAACCGGGCTCAACACATCAACACGGAACTTTGCGGATTTCGTGAATTTCTGCCGAAGCGAAGCGATTGCCCGTCACACAGCAGTGAGAGTTGGTATTACCGTTCCCGATGGTAACCAGGCTTATCGAGAATACAGCGCCTGGGAGTGGAATCGCAAACGCCGTCAGTTTGAGCAGATGAGTGAGTGGACCGGTCTCGCGGGGGGTCTTTCCTTTACCCGGACGCTGCCGGATTACGTCCGCGGTGCCTCTTACGCAGCGGAGGATGCATCATCCGTGCGGGGAGACTACATACTCGATCTTGCCGGGAACACGTTCACAACCAAGGGGATTGATGGTCAGCCGGTCGAGGTGAAGTTTTTCCAGTTTAATCCTTCCGGACGAGTCGAAGCGCCGGGTGCCGAGATGCGAAATCTAACCCTCGTAATCCAGCCGAGTGAGTCAACCGGAAGTGATCAGACCTTTAACTGGTCTCAAATCAATCTCGATACCCTGACAGGACGTTACCGGATTTACCGGCCATGAATGCTGGCAAAAGTTTCCCCCGAGTTTCTGCTTTCTCCCTCGTCGAAGTGACCTTCTCGATGGCGATTGCCGCGGTCGCACTGCTTGCTATTATTGGAATGCTCCCGCAGGCCATGGAAATGAGCCGGGACAGCGCTGATCGCACCGCCATAGGTACTATCATGGAGGACGCGCACGACCGCATGGAGGGGCTGCCGCTTGAGGCAGGCGTTCCGTCCGTCAGCCCCCTTTTCTATGATCAGCGTGGGCGCTATATAGAAGATGTCGAACAGGTGGAAGACCCCCTGTTGGATCGCGCTTTCTTTCGCCTCGAACTCAATATTAGCGAAATCGAAGGGGCAAATGCTCCTGAGCATATTTCGGATCTCAAGGCTGCGGAGATGAAAATATTCTGGCCGCTTCGTGACGATGGTTCTTCTATTGATGCGGAGCCGAAGGTCCGCATTTCCTACTACATCAACGCGCTTACAGGACCGGATTGGCAGCTAATTGAACCGGGTTTCGCGCCCAAAATTGAGTTTTAATGATCGTCCGGTCTCACAGAGTTGACTGCAAAAATCGCGCGGGAATGGTCTTGCCGAAATCGAGGCGGACGAACGCCGGCTTGTCGCTGGTCGAATTGATGGTGGCCTTTGTTGTCTTTGCAGGATTGATGGTGATTCTGGTTGGCGCTGTTGAGCCGGTTTCAAAAACCTGGGTCGATTCAGAGCGAAAGGTTCTTACCTATCAACGGGCCAGGGGAGCACTAGAACTCCTGACTCGTGAATTAACTCCTGCGGTGGTGGATACCCGAATGCAGTTTGCTGTCGTTCCCGGAAAAATGCTGGAAGAAGTGGGCGCCCCTTCAGTGGTTGAGGATTCTCCGGTGATTCTCTGGATGGCTCCGCTAGGGCGATATGGAGATCTCAGGTGTGTGGGCTATTACCTGTTCGGTGACGAAGACCGCCAGTTATTTCGTCTCAAGCGGATCTTCGTGAAACCCTTTGTGGATGACCGGAAGGAGAATCCGTATTTCCCGGCCGTAGGAAATTCGGAGAATATCGAGAATCTTAAGGAGGAGAGTTTGTATCTGAGGACGTCTCCGGTGGAGCCAAACTGGTTCCTCGATCAGTGGGACGCTGAGGCGTTTGATGAAGAAGACGCCTACAATCAGGACGCCATCGTATCGACTGCAGCTGACGGTATCCTTGCGTTTTGGGTTCAATGTTATGATATTCTCGGGAATCCGGTTCCTTGGCTTTCGAATGTGGACAATCATCCGAAAAGTGAAATGATCTACAACTCGGCGGCCTATTTTCATCAAGCCAACGTTGAACCGTTCGAGGATGGCTCCACGACCGTGTTTCTCAAGGAAACGAGATACACAATGAAAGCCAATCGATTGCCTGCAGAAATTGAAATCACGATTGTGACTCTCGATGATGATGTGTCGATACAGGGATATGACATTCCGCCAATGGAGACCGTTCTGACCTCGGGCGGAGCACTCGATTTGAAGGCATCGGTTGAGAGTTTTCAGGATGCGCTGAAGGAAAATGGAATTCTTCGATCGAGGACATTCTCGACCCGAGTCAAACTGCTGGGAGGATCATAGGTGTGAAATTTAGACATCGAAAGGCGACTGTGCGAAACCGCCGGAAGGGGGCTGCATTAATCCTGACATTAATTTTTGTCGCCCTGTTGACGGCGATGGTGATTGCTTTCTTTGCGACGATGCGTGTTGAACAACGCGCCTCCCATGCTTATGCGAACACGCAGCGAGCCAAGATGGTGTCGCAGGGCGCAGTCAGTCACGGTATCGAATTATTGAGAGCTAACATTCCGGACCCTGCCTTGATCAGCGAAAGTGCGGAAGTTGCCCCCGGCGAAGTCTGGATCACCAATCCGGGAAGACTCATGGTGGTCGGTGAGAACGGAGACGAAAAGATCGTACCTCTGCACACTGGTGCTGCGGATCGTTCCCCCCATGAGACCGGTGATCCGGATGTATATTCCGTTGATTTGAATGAGCCACTTCCGGGGCGAACCGATCCTCCCATCGCCACGGCTGTCAGCAGTGACGGTCGACCAGACCTGAAAGGGGATGCACCGCCGATGCGGGTGAAGTGGGTTCCGGTTCTCGAGCAACCCGACAAGACAGCAGCCGAGGACAACCAGATCTCAGGTCGCTATGCGTTTTGGATGGATGATGAGAGTTCCAAGATCAACTTCAACGTAGCTCTCGGCAAGCCGTCGAGGGACGATGTTGATCCGCAGGGGTTCTGGGAGCAGTATGACATGGGTATGATGACACCGCTGTTCACTTCGGGAGCAGGCGATGTTGAGTTCAACGAGAATAGTAAAGACCGTGAATGGGCTCTCGGGCGACCGAGGTCAGTCAACCTCGACGTCCTCTTCGATGACCCCAGCGTCCTTGATGTCGACGCGCTTCTGGCCCATGCCTGGTTACGAGGGTTTGCTCGCTATCCCGAGTCGATTCTTCAATTCGTCGATCTGCCCGATAATCAGAAGCGGGAATGGTTTACCGGGCAGCGCTACAACCTGACTTTTTACAGCCGTAGTCCTGAATTTAATGCGTTTGGGAAACCGAGACTCTTCACCACAAATATACCGCTGTCTCTCGAAGCAGGCCCCATGTATCAAATGCCGTTCGTTTACAACGGCCCTGAAGTGCCCGAGCCCGATTTTGACATCAGCGGCGTGCTGCACTTGAACGCGCTGATGGGAAGCATGGGCTTCACCTATGGCGTCAAGAATGAAGATGGTCGTAAAGAGCTTGCCGGAAATGTGGTGAATCGTGCCCAGTTTGAAATGCTGAAGCGATATATGTCGCGCAAGTGGCCTGGGTATCGCGCCAGTTTTGTCGACAAATACGGGGAGCGGGAGTGCTACCAGATGGCTCTTTCGATGCTCTTGATGGCTCGCATGGCTACGACAACCATGTCGAATGCTAACCGACCTAATGGTTCCAGTTTCAGTCGAGATTATGCCTGGAGAACTTCATCTACCATTTACTCTCCTCCCAACGGGGTGAGGACCTGGTGGCGTCCTGAGCGGCACTATTGGCCGATTAAGCTAAACAATGATTCAAACGTCAGTGAAGAGGAGGACAGCACCGAGAATGACGACATTGTCCCGATGCTACCCCAGCACCCCGGTCCTTTCATTACCGAGGTGTTGATGACATTCGATGTAGTGAATGACAGCAACTCAGGAAAGAAGAAAGTTCGCTTTCGCTACAAAGTCGAATACTACATGCCGGACCTTGGGCCCGAAGTGTTCTTGAAATACTTTCCGGCAAAAGTGGATTATCTCCGTATTGAACCGACGGCAGCAAGACCTGAGGGAATGCCTCAAGTCTATGAGTTGGGGCCGCCGAATCCGGATGCAATGACGCGTCCGAGAAGACGTAATGATCAGGATTGGAACTTCAATTTTAGGCGCATGCGGCGTGATGCCAATGGCGAGCCAATCTTGAATCCTAAAACCGGGAAGCCAAGATATGCGCTCGATAAACTCAGTCTGGGTTCATTGCGGATCAGTCCTAACAGGAACATCAGATTGGTGAGCCGAAATTCAACTATTCACGGTGAGGGTAAAAACAGGGGTGCTGAGAGGAAAATTGTAACAAGTCCGTGGCGTTATCTAGGAAAGTTTGGCGATTTTCTACCGCATACGAGAGACCGATTTGAGAACGAAACGGGAGGAAACCATGCTGAAGACGAGGCGCTTTTGATCGATTCTGAAACCGGGGTATTGGAGTTCGATGTGAAGTGGAGACTTGGAATGGGAATTCTGAACGATTCGAAACGAACCGTTCAGATGATTCCGCTTGGGGAAACTAACGAACCAGAGCATGTGCTTGAGGCCCAGTTTAAACTTGATACTCGTTTTTCTAGCGGTCCGCAGACGGTCTCTTGGCAGATATCCGATCCGAGGCTTAGCTGGTATAAAGACGCCTGGGTTCGGGATGACGAAGAGGAAGGAACGCCGGGCTATCCCAACGAAGTTGGCAGCAATACGCTTGAACCCGACGATGATTCTACTGAGAAGAGCAAGCTGCGATATTTTCAGCGTGGCCCCGGTCGGGTGAAGGCATTGGAAGATGGTTCAGACAGAGAATTCAATTTGAATCGTCCAGACGAGTACAATTCCCGAAGCCGGATCACTTCGAAAGGCTACTGGTCAATGCTGCACACCGGCATCCAGGGGAACCCCGATGCTGGGGAAGAGCCCACTCCCTGGCGCACGCTCGACCTTGGGGGAGGTGAATCGAATGAGGACGGGCCACCCGATTACCTGTTGCTCGACCTGTTGGGGGCCACTTATCCGATGCAACATGATCAGTGGAGAATTAACTCAACCCTTCCCGACGAGTTTTCCACGGTGTCATTTATGAACAGCACGGCCGGGCAGGTAAACCTCAACTCCAAGGTTTATCCTGATAACAGCCCTTACTTTACCCCTCCCGAGCGTAAGCGGCCTTTGGAGGCTGTATTCAAACACCTAAGGACGAACAAAGAGGTGAATCAGTTTGTGAGTGCCATCACAGATCATCAGGAGAACGATCCTTTCCTTTACGTAGGAGAATTGGCAGAGGTTCCCGGATATCTCAGGAATGACTCGGACGCGACGCAGTTCCAAAATGAGGAGTTATTGCGGAATATGATGGGCAGTTTGACTACGAACTCGAACACGTTTGGTTTGTGGGGCGCTGCTCAGGTCGTGCAGAAGATTCCCGGGCATAACGATTGGGGGGAATTTGAAGACGGCGACAGGGTCCTCGCAGAAAAGCGTTTCCATGCCATCATTGAACGATATATCTGGCCGGGGAATGACGGCGTACCCGGGAACGCTCACGTTAATACTTCGGGCGAGTGGGATCGGATCGCGCAACAGCGGGCTGAGATTCCCTTTGATGGCAATTTAACGGATACCTTGTTTGGTCTTCCCGGATCGCCTCCTTTGTTCAAGGCGGGTGATTCAAGACGCCTCCGATTGGATCAAGGGGGGAGCTATCCTGTTTTTGACGGGCCCCAGAAGGTGGAAATGGACCGGTTTGTCACCCGAGCCCTGGGAAAGGTCACATGGCATCAAAGTTCTCTTGAAGATGCTTACAATCCGCCGCAGCCGGTGATTAAATACCGCGTCGTTTACTTTCGATACCTGGACGAATGAGAGAATTTTTTTGGCTTTTTTGCCTCGCTAAGAGTTTTGCTATTTCGACCATTTCCGCTCAAGACGAGAACGCTGAGGAGGGAATGAAGCCGGTGGCACCTCAGGTGTTGTGGGAAGCTTTGCCGGGAAACCTCAACGAATGGGTGATATTGAAGTCGACTGGTGAAATGGGACTGGGGTCATGGCTGGAGAGCAAGGCCGTTCGCGAGTATAAGCGAAAAGATTTACCTTTGCTCGAAGGGCAGCCGAAGCCGTTGCCGGCACCCCAGATGTGGACTCGAATTCTTGTGACCGATACCGGAAAGCACCCGGAGCCGCTAGGCCAGTTTCGTGATTTCTCAACGGAAACGCCCTCGGGAGATGACCGAATCGAAAAGCTCAGGATCCAGTCCTGGCCGACCATTACAAAAACCTACGAGGACGGACTGATTGTGGCCAACATGATGGTGGCAGAGCGTTTTGTGGTCGAGTTTGTCCTAAAGGAACAACCCAAGCGAAACCTTCGTTCCTGGGCTCGCCAGATGGACTTCTCTGTTCTGACTGGAATAAGAGATTCTGATGTGATCTCTCTTCCTCCTGAGGTCTTAATGGTGAAACTCGATCAACTGAAGCCAAAGAGGAACAAGGGTTACCTGATGGGGACAACCTCAGAAGCAGAACTCGAAGCCGAACTGGCGGCGGAAGAGGAGGAGTTGCGCGAAGTAATGGGCTACGTGCCCGAGCTCGAGGACGAGGAAGGTGGCCTCGAATAGGCTGGATCGCTGCGAGCCAGCCTGTAAGGGCGGCTGCCATCCGCTTCGAATGCGATACCACAATATATTAGAGGCCCAAGTCTTTGCTGCACTTGAGAATCAGGCCATTCAATGGCGGTCAAGGTGGGATTCTGTGCGTCGCTTTGCTTAGGCAGATCTCTTCGCTCGCATGAGCTCGCTGCGAGTCAAACTGCGCTTCGAATCCGTTACCGCAAAATATTAAAGGCTCGAGTCTCCGCTGCGCTGGAAACTCGAGCCTTTAATGGCGGTCAGGGTGGGATTCGAACCCACGGAACCCTTTCGGGCTCACTTCTTTAGCAAAGAAGCGCTTTCGACCACTCAGCCACCTAACCGTGTCGAATCAATTTCCGTAATTTCTGGCGAAATCCGGAGCGCGGAAAGTGCCAGCGATGGTAGCCCCAGTCAAGGGGGATTTGTTCAGATGGGCAGATTTTATGGGGCGTTGGTCGAAGTCTCGCTCAACCGGACCTCAATGGCGCCGTCCGACTCGCGAACCTCGTAGATTTGAATGTTCTCGCAGGCAGGACCGCTGAGGACTTCTCCGGTTTCCAAACGGAATTCAGCAAAGTGCCAGGGGCAGGCGATAGCTCCGTTTCCGACCATGCCGAAAGCTAGAGTGGCGTCGGCGTGGGGACAGCGATCTTCGAGCGCATAGATTTTTCCTTTGTGCCGCACCACGGCAATGCGATGACCATCCAGTTTGAAGGGGCGCGAGTCGCCTTCGCCCACTTCGGTGGAACTGGCGATTTTGTGGAAGTCTCCGGAATCACTCATGGAATCTTTTTTCTTTGATTCAGACTCCGAAGCCGAGCTCTTTTTTCAGTTCGGCTGCCGACACACCGGATCCTTTGAGACGCTTCAAGGTGATGGATTTGTCCCGCTTAGCGAGTCGGCGGCCTTTATCATCGGTAAGGAGTTTATGGTGGTGGTAGACCGGGGCGGGAAGATCGAGGAGCTGTTGCAAGACGCGGTGGAGGTGGGTCGATTCAAAAAGATCGACGCCCCTCACGATGTCGGTAACTCCTTGGAGGCCGTCGTCGACGACTACGGCCAGGTGATAACTCGTGCCGATGTCTTTGCGGACAATGACAGCGTCGCCGAACTCCTCGGGCCGGGCGATCTGTTCTCCATGGATGGAATCCTGCCAGGTGAGTCGACTCCCGATAATTTCGAGTGCCTTGGATAG
The DNA here is from genome assembly GCA_002862135.1 of Verrucomicrobiota bacterium. Classification (GTDB taxonomy): domain Bacteria; phylum Verrucomicrobiota; class Verrucomicrobiia; order Verrucomicrobiales; family DEV007; genus Arctic95D-9. Next base: position 11,889 of record PKCI01000066.1, read on the forward strand.
ATCGAGGCGAAGGGCATAAGGTTTACCGGAGGCGATGCGTGCCCGTCTTTCATCTTCAGACAGTCTTCGGCAAGTGCCGGGGTAAAGGGGGCCGTCACCGCCGTGGGGAGCATGACCAGCCGCTTCGATTTCCCGCTGGATGTCTTTGCGAGTGCAGAAGCAGGGGTAGAGGAGACCTTGATCCTGCAGCGACTTTGTCGCTGCAGTGTAATCAGCCAAATGTTCACTCTGGATTCTAACTGGCTTATCCCATTCGATGCCAAGCCACGCCAAGTCCTCGAGGATTTGGGCAGTGTCCCCTCGACTGCAGCGGTTGAAGTCGATGTCTTCGATGCGTAACAGGAATTTCCCGTTTTCGTTCAGCGCCTTCTCGTAGGCTGTCAGGGCGGACCACGCGTGTCCCTTGTGCAGGTGTCCGGTTGGGCTTGGCGCAAAGCGGGTAATCATGTTCCGGAAGAATCATTGAACAATCTCATTGATTTCGCAATCTACCACCATTGCGGATCGTAACGTCGTTGACCCACCAAAATCTTGAATTCAATGTTTGCTCTTATGATCTCCTCCCACTGTGTATTTGCGTTCAATAGGGTTCGGTTTGCTGTGCAACCCTGTTGTATTCTCGTGATGGCCGCTATGGTAATTTATTCACCTCTCGTCGGCGAGGATGGTAGCGCTGAAAATGAGGAAGTGCTTCTGTCAGGCACACGGCAACTGACCTTTGAGGGACGCCGCGCAGGTGAAGGTTATTTCTCTTCGGATGGCTCCAAGATGGTTTTCCAGAGCGAACGCGAAGAGGGGAATCCATTTTACCAGATTTACCTGATGGACTTGGAGTTGGGCGACATCGAAAGAGTTTCGCCGGGCATGGGGAAGACCACCTGTGCCTGGATTCACCCTGACGGCAAGCGGGTCCTTTTCGCATCGACTCATGAGGACGCACAGTCCGAAGCGCTTCAAAGGGCTGAGTTTGAAGAAAGGGAATCCGGAAAGGCTCGCAAGTATTCGTGGGACTACGACGAGCATTATGAACTTTACGCTTTCGATTCCGAGTCAGGAGAATACACCAACCTGACAAATACCAAAGGATACGATGCGGAAGGGGCCTATTCGCCGGATGGATCCATGATTGTCTTTGCCTCAAACCGACAAGCTTATGACGGCTCCATGAGTGAAGAGGATCAGAAATACTTCAAGCTCGACAAGAAGTTTGCGATGGAGATCTACACGGCGGGTGCCGATGGATCCAATGTCAAGCGACTGACCGAGGTCGACGGATACGACGGAGGACCTTTTTTCAGCGCTGACGGCACGAAAATTTGCTGGCGCCGCTTTGATCGCAAAGGTCTGAGCGCTGAAATCTTTTCGATGAATATCGACGGAACGGAGCAAACGCAGTTGACCCGGATTGGAGCAATGTCATGGGCGCCTTACTTTCACCCCAGCGGCGACTACCTGATCTTCGCAACCAATAAGCATGGCTTTGATAACTTTGAACTTTATCTCGTCGACGCAGCAGGAGAAAAGGATCCAGTTAGAGTCACGGAAACTGCCGGCTTCGACGGTCTGCCGGTCTTTTCTCCGGACGGAAGTCAGTTGTCATGGACGTCGAATCGTACGCCTCAGAAACAGTCTCAGATTTTTCTCGCCAATTGGAATCATGAAAAAGCGCTCGAACTTCTCGATGCTAGCCGGGAATCACTCAAGGTAACGGAGGCGGTGGCTCGCACAAAGGTCGGACAAGAGAAAACGGCACTACCCAAAACGGTGTCAGCGATCGATGAAGACGATTTGCGTCAGCACATCGAATATCTCGCGTCTGATGAACTGGAGGGTCGCTTGACCGGGACTGAGGGGGAAATCAAGGCAACCCAATATGTGGCCGATCTGTTTGAGAGTCTCGGGCTCGAACCAGGCGGCGATGACGGCACTTTCTTTCAGCCTTTTGAGTTTACGGCTGGTGTTGCTGTTGGCGAAGACAACGCCATGACATTGAAGATTGGTGACGCGGAGGTGACGCCAAAAGTCGAAGATGATTGGCGGCCGGTTTCGTTTTCCCAGACGGGCGAGATAGAAGAGCGGGCTATCGCATTCGCCGGGTATGGCCTTGAAATTCCAGACGGAAAAGGAGGTGAATCTTATTCCAGCTATTTCCATCTCGATGTGAAAGACAAATGGGTCATGGTGCTGCGTTACGTCCCGGATGATGTGTCTAAAGAGCAGCGCGATGAAATGCAGCGCCATTCACGACTGCGCTTCAAGGCAGCTCAGGCGAGAAGGAAAGAAGCCGCGGGCATTATTTTTGTTACCGGCCCTAATACGGAAGTAAATGAAGAACTCATTCCGATGCGGTTTGATGCTTCTCTGGCTGATTCAGGCATACCGTCGATCAGTATCACCACAGAGATTGCAGAAAAACTCGTCGCGCAGGCCGGAAAAGATCTGAGAGAAATACAAACGACCCTGGACACCGGCGAGATGGTCCAGGGGTTTGATATCCCTGACACGAAACTCAAGGTTGAAATCGATGTGGACCAGGAGAAAAGAACCGGAAGGAACGTTCTCGGGATTCTGTCGGCCGGCCAGACCGGGCCTCATCCGAATCCAGCGGTGGTGATTGGGGCTCACGTAGACCACCTAGGGGCAAAAGCGGGCCAGGGATCCCGCGCCACCGAAGAAGAGCAGGATCAAATTCATTATGGAGCGGACGACAACGCTTCGGGAGTTGCTGCCTTAATAGAAATTGCTGAGTTCCTTGCTGATCAACGCGAGCGCGCCAAGCTCGAGTTGACGCGGGACGTGGTATTCGCAGCTTGGTCGGGAGAAGAATTGGGACTGCTGGGTTCTTCTCACTTTGTTCGGGATCTGGCGAAGCAGGCCTTGGGAGACGAGAGTGCGCCCTTAGGACTTTTGATTTCCTCCTACCTGAATATGGATATGATTGGGCGCCTTGCCGACAAATTAGTTCTGCAGGGGACTGGTTCCAGTAACTACTGGGAAGGCGTCATTGAGAGAAGAAATGCTCCCATCGGTCTGCCAATCACAATTCAGCCAGATACCTACCTCCCGACGGATGCTACCAATTTTTACCTGAGAAAGATTCCGATTTTGAGCGCGTTCACGGGAGCGCACGCAGACTACCACACTCCCCGAGATACAATAGACAAGATCAATTACGAAGGAACTGCCGACATTGCTAAATTGATGGGGCTGATTGTGAGGGAGTTGTCAATCGACAAAGCGGGACCAAAGTATGTGAAAGTCGCCCCCCCTAAGAATCGGGGTGCAAGAGGTTTTCGGGTTTATCTGGGCACGGTCCCAGATTACAGCCAGGGTGAAATCAAGGGAGTGAAATTGAGTGGGGTAGCGGATAATGGCCCAGCAGGAAAAGCGGGCGTAAAAGGTGGTGATGTGATTGTTGGCCTGGCCGGCAAAAACATTCTCAATATCTATGACTACACCGATGCCATGGCCGGTCTCAAGGTGGGAGAGGAGACCCAAATTGTCATTCTAAGAGGGGAAGAGCAGCTGACCCTGAAACTCGTTCCGGGCTCCAGAGACTGATGGAAGCTTGAAAAACGCCGTAAAATCGGGGAAAAAGCGACTTTTTCTCGCTTTTCGGCGTCAAATTGGCGAGCAATTACCCGCTTGCGAACCGAGGCGGTCTGCTGCTACAGTCTTGGCATCCGGGTTTAACGACAATCGAGATTCCTCCTTTTTGGCTAATTTCCGACATAATCAACCGCTTAAAGCGCGGTTTCTGAAGGCTGGGGCGGCGTTTACGGCAACGTTTCTCATCGGACTGTTGGGGTATGTTGATATTGCCCTCTCACAAAGTGACATCGCTACGGTGGCGGCTCGCGAGGCTCAGAAAAGGCAGTCACAAGTCAAAGCCGCCCAGACACTTTACACGGCAGGTGCTTCAGCCATGTCTGATCGATCCTATGGCGAGGCCATGGACAACTTCAAGGGGGCGTTCCGAGCCATGCCGAATGTTCCGGCAGTTGAAGATCAGCGACGCATCTTCTTCAAGCAGTTCCAGACGGCTTCCCTGGCGTTTACCGATGTGTTAATCGAGGAAGCGAAGTGGGCTGAAGCCGTTCAGACCCTGGAAGGCGTCTTGGAGACGGCACAGGACGGATTCATTCCTGATTCGTTGATCGACCCGAACGTCAAGATAACGCTGGAGGAACTCCGCGTCCATGACGGGCGTTTTAATCAGGCGATGACTCCCCAGCATCTTCGCAATATCGAGGAAGTTCAGGCGAAACTCATTCTCGCAAAAGGCTACATGGAACTCGGCGACTATGACCGGGCCGATTATACCTACAACCGAGTTCTCAATATCGATCCCTCCAATGAGGCGGCGCGGCGGGGGCAGGAAGAAGTCGAGCGCTATCGCACGAATTATTACGATGCCGCCTACAACCAAACTCGGGCCAAGGCACTCGCAGAGGTGGCAGCGGGATGGGAGACTCCCATTGTGAGAATGGATTTGGGAGATGGTATCAATACTGGCGCAACGACCGAGATTGCCAACTCCGGTAATGTCATCATCGAGCAAAAGCTTAAGAACATTATCATACCGAGCCTGGAGTTTCGTGACGCCCGACTTGTAGATGTGATCGATTTCCTTGTCGCTAAGTCGCAGGAACTCGATGTTAACGAAGCGGATCCGGCCCGGAAAGGTGTCAGTATTGTGGTGGATCCGAGCGGATCAATTGACGGACAGGATCTTTCGCAACTACCCGTGACGGTTCGCCTGACGAGTGTTCCGATGGAGGCGGCCCTGAAATATGTGACTCAGTTGGTCGGCATGAAGTATCGCATCGATGAGTATGCGGTCTTCGTGGTTCCGAATTCTGTGGCGTTCGATGAGGGCATGATCACTCGCCGCTACCCGGTGCCTCCTGGCTTCATTTCATCAGGGAATCAGGGTGTGGGATCTGCTGATGCGATCAATGATCCGTTTGCGACACCCTCGGCGTCAGGATCAAGCGGCCTAACCCTCAAGCGAATTACCGCCGAGGAATTTCTCGAACAGTCTGGTGTGGTTTTCCCGCCCGGTGCTTCTGCCAACTACATACCGACGACGAGCACGCTCGTTGTAACCAATAATGTGGACCAGCACGCCACAGTCGAGAACTTGATCCAGATCTCGAAAGATAGCGGCAGCAAGATGGTCAAGGTGAATGTCAAGATGGTCTCCATAGAAAACGAAAACTTGGAGGCTTCGGGGCTCGACTGGCTGCTTGGAGCAGCGAACCTCGGTAGCAGCTCGGGCACGTTTTTTAGCGGTGGGACGGATGGTTCGACATCCACTCCGACATCGGTGGTAGATTTTCCTTTGCTTGACCCAGTAACGCAACTTCCGATTGGCCTGAATCCGGTCACCAGCGGTCTCCGCATGGCTGACGTCTCTTCGACCCAAACGATTGAGGATGTCATAAATCGCAACAGCCCATCGTCTCCTTCCGCCAAGTATCCCGGTGTTTTCTCTGTGGCTGGAGCTTTCACTGATCCTCAGTTTCAGATGGTCCTCCGGGCGTTGAGCCAAAGCAAAGGCTCTGATGTGATGTGTGATGTGCATGTCTTCGTGAAGCCGGGCCAGATTGCTTCCATTGAGCAGGTGCGCGAGTTTATTTATCCAACAGAGTATGATCCACCGGAGATTCCTAACCAAATTGGTGGAGGAATTGGTGACGGAGCTGTGGAGGTGTTTCCTGTGACCCCAGCAACGCCGACTGCGTTCGAGACGCGGTCGCTTGGCAAAATAATCGAGGTGGAACCCACCGTTTCATCGGACAACCTCGCCGTAAATTTGAACGTAACGGCAGATTTCAGCGACTTTATTGGTTTTATTAATTACGGCACACCAATACTGGGTGGTGGCGCAACCACCAATGGTCAGCGCGTTGTTGTGACTGAAAATGAGATCCTAATGCCGGTTTTCGATGTCGTTCGTGAAACGACGAACGTGACAGTCTGGGACGGGCAAACGATCGCCATTGGTGGATTCCATGGCGAGAGTGTTGAAGTATTCAATGACAAAGTTCCCGTGGTCGGTGATCTTCCCGTTTTGGGTAGAGCTTTCCGGTCAAACGGTAGCGATCGCAACAAGAGAGCTCTCCTTATCTTTGTATCCGTGCGCCTCGTTGACCCGGGTGGCAATCCGATTAACGCTGCTGCGGAAGTTGAACCCGAGTTGATGACTCGACTCGACGACAGCAGTAATTGAGACTCGGTGTTTCCGATCCAGAATCTGTTTTACCTAGCGAGGTGAAAAACGCCTTTTTACAAGGATTTCTTGCGACATTTTCTTTGCAATCCGCGAGTGGCTTGGTTAACTCTCCAAAACTCTCTCTCCTTGCGATTTTCCCACTAAAATGAGTGTGTCCGCGACTTCGGATTCCCCCGAAACAAGCGAAGGCCCTTCTGGTTCAGCAGAAGGGGTCACTGAACTTCAAAATGCTATTATCCGCTTTGCGGGTAACTCCCAAGACGGCATTCAAACCATCGGCGCCTTTTTGGCAAAGCTCGCCGGTCGAAGTGCAAGGGAAGTCATGACTTACATGACGATTCCTTCCACAATTTCGGGTGGTCCCTCGATCTTCCAAGTCCATCTGGGGTCGGGCGAAGTGCTCTCAGCCGGTGATGAATCTGACTTTCTTGTCGCCTTTTATCAGCATTCCTATGACAACCACATTGCGTCGTTAAAAGACGGCGGGATCTGTATCTATGACAGCGATCACGTGGAGGAAGTCAAGAAGGGTGAGCGAGGTATTGTTCATGTGGGTATTCCGATTACAAGTACAACGGTCGAAGCAATTGGCGGCAGTGCGAGAGACCGAGGTAAAAACATTTTCGTTCTGGGTCTGATCACTCAGTTATTCCAGTTAAAAAAAGAAAAGTTGGTTTCCCTCATTGAAAAGCAGCTTGGCCGAAAAGGGGAGAGCGTCCTCAGAAATGCGATGCTGGCGTTCGATTCCGGTTTTGCCTATCCAGTTGGCGATATCGTAGGGCAGCAGTTTGATCTCAAAGAAGGAGTTGAGAAAGCGGGGGACCAAGTGACGACTGACGGGAATACCGCGATCACCCTTGGCCTGATTGCCGGCGGGGTTCGTTATGGGGCAGGATATCCGATTACTCCCTGGTCTACGATTATGGAGCAACTCCGTAGCGAACTTCCAAAGTATGGTGGGCTATTCGTCCAAGCTGAGGACGAACTGGGTGCTGTGGCCATGGCGATCGGTTTCGCTTATTCCGGCCACGTCGCCATTACCGGAAGTTCCGGCCCTGGATTGTCCCTGAAGATGGAAGCCTTGGGTTATGCCACCATGGCCGAAATTCCACTGGTGGTGATTAATGTGCAGCGTGGTGGACCCAGCACCGGGCTCCCGACTAGTGTTGAACAATCAGATCTGATGCAGGCCATCTATGGCAGTCATGGTGACGCTCCGCGTATTGTGATCGCTCCTAAGAATGTTGAGGATTGTTATTACACGGCTATCGAAGCATGTGAAGTGGCCAAAGAATACAGCTGCCCGGTGATTGTGTTGACTGATCAGGCGCTTGCGTCTCGGATTGAAGCCTTCTCGGAGCCCGACCTATCAAGCGTCGTCGATCCAGAGCTTGATCAAGAGATCCGAGGCGAGGAGTTTAAACCATACCCGCTGGATGGATTGACTAAGCACGCGCCTCCCGGAGCACCTATGGCCGAGGGCAAGTATCCTGTGGTGACTGGCCTCGAACATGACGAGTGGGGGCACCCTAGCGGTAATCCTGAGATGCACCAGCGCATGATGGCCCGTCGCCGCAATAAGTTGAAGGCGATGGCTGAGACACTTAGCCTCCCGGAAATTTATGGAGACGAATCCGGAGACGTGCTCCTCGTTGGCTGGGGGTCTACTTGGGGGCCGATTCGCGAATCCGTCAGTCGAATTCAGTCTCGCGATATCAGTGTGGGCGCGATCCACCTGCGTCACCTCAATCCTCTTCCTAACGGACTCGAAAAACTCTTTGCGTCATACAAACACGTCGTTGTTGTGGAAATGAATGACGAAGGGCTCTACGGCAGCGGCCAGCTCGCCACGCTGCTTCGTTCCCGTTACTGTGATCCTAAGATAACTTCGATCTGCAAAACTGACGGTCTGACTTATAAAGTGCGCGAAATTGTTGAAAAAATTGAGGCCATTGTATCTCCAGCCTAAATTCCACACCCTAATCGAATCATGTCCTCCACGACCGACGAGCCCAAAAAACTGACCAAAAAAGATCTCTCTGCGGACCACCCAACGTGGTGTCCTGGTTGCGGCGATTTCGCCGTGTTAGCTGCTTTTTTCAAAGTGCTGGAAAAACTTCAAATTCCCCACGAGAAAATCTGCACGATTGCCGGTATCGGCTGTTCTTCCAGGTTTCCCTACTTCGTCAACAGCCACGGCGTTCACTTTATTCATGGGCGTGCCTTACCACTGGCCTCGGGAGTGAGCCTCTCGCGCCCCGACCTTCACGTGTTTGCTTTTGGGGGTGATGGCGACGGATACTCAATCGGTGGAAACCACCTTGATCATGCGGCGCGGAAGAACATCAACCTCACCTACGTGGTGATGGATAATTTTGTCTACGGTCTGACGAAGAAACAAACGTCTCCGACGAGTCCCGAAGGGTTCAAGTCTAAGACGGACCCAACCGGGGCGATTGACCGTCCCATCAATCCGATGAAGAAGCTTGTCTATGGGGGAGCTTCATTCGTTGGGCGTACACACGCGGCTCAAGTGAAGCATATGATGGAAATGTTTGAGCGGGCGATTAAACATCCTGGTTTCAGTGTGGTGGAAGTTCAGTCGGAATGTGTCGTTTTCTATCCAGGTATCTTTGATAATGCCAACCCTCGAAAAGGTGGGGAGTTTGAGATCATTGAAGAGAAAAAGTGGGATGATACTGAAGAGGATAAGGCCCGTCATGATGTCACCGATGAGAACGCGGCTTACGAGTTAGCTTCGCTTCAGTATCCCGGCAAATTTGGCGTCTTTTATGAAGCGGACCGCCCCACCAAAAACCAACTCGAGCAACAATGGATTGATGCTTCGCGAGAGAAAGTTGGGGACAAACCATCGGCCGAGATACTCGCGGACCGGTTTGCTTCGATGAAGTAAACCCGGCGAAGATAAAGCTGTTTCAAGAATAGGCCTGCTTCCCACCCGGGGGCAGGCCCTTTTTGTGTTCACGGTGAAGAAAAGGGAACCCCGAGTACTTTAAAAAATTTTTGAAAACAGTCGCAAAATTGATCATTTTTTTAAAATTTATTCGCAGCATTTAAAATATTTGGTATCCTTGACTAACGCGAGACACTTGTTTTCTGGAATTGCTGACGAACCGCCCCAATTCTTCCGATACCTAGCAGATAGTTTCCGACCTATTTTCGGGGTGCTTTGCGACTTGTGACGTTTTTTTAACACAAACAGACATGTCCACTTTTGAGGCTGTAGGGCGCGCGACTTAGCGAGCCTCGGGCAGAATCACTGGTAGTAGTTTGGGAATACGGACGTTAGCTGCTTCTCCCTTGTTATCAGCAGCTTCCGGCCGATCCCGAGTTGAGGAATAGTCGCAGTCCGTGGCATTGGCAGGTGCCCGGGCTGCGACTTGTTTCTTTCGGGGGTCTTAGCTTTTAAGTTGGTCGAATAGGTGAAGGTGACGAAGCTGTCGCTTTTATCGGCATCACTTCAGGGAATGATCCATAATAATTTTTCGATGAGGTTTCGCGATGAGGCCCCGCGATCGTGAGTGCATGTCAACAACGTCATTTGTTTCGACCCAAAACCATTACCAAGGTCGTTCGCTATGAAAATCACCTTTGTCACCGACACCTATTCTCCGCAGGCCAACGGCGTGGCTACCACACTGGAGCGTCTCGTTAAGGGATTACAGGAACGGGGAAACGAAGTGGATATTATCAGGCCGGCTATCCTTGCTTGCGAAGAAGCGGGGCTGCGAGTCCCATCCTTCGGTCTGCCCGGTTACAAGGAAGTCAGGTTTGGGTTCCCGATGAAACTGGTGCTTCAGTCCCGTTGGAGCAGGAATCGACCGGATGTGATCTATGTGGCCACTGAGACTCCCCTTGGAGCTTCAGCCATTTCTGCAGCGCGTGCCCTCGCCATCCCTGCCGCTTCCGGATTTCACACTAACTTCCAGCAATACATGGCGCACTACCAGATGCCGCTATTGGAAAAGGCGACGCTCAAATACCTCCGTCACCTCCACAATCGCTCGACCTGCACTTTTGTTCCGTCGCGAGATGTGATTGCCGATCTTGATGCTCGTGGATTTGAAAACCTTGAGTTGTTGCCGAAGGGTGTGGATACCCGGCTCTACTCGCCTAAGAAACGAAATTTGGCGCTTCGGCAGTCCTGGGGCGTTCGCGAAGGGAGCATGGTCGGTCTTTATGTGGGACGAATTGCCGCGGAGAAGAATCTTCCGGTGGTGGCGAGATCCTTTTTCGAGGTAAAGAAGCGGATCCCTGATTTCCAGGGGGTGTTCGTCGGAGACGGACCTCTTCTCAAGGAGATGAAGAAGGAGCATCCTGAGTTTATTTACGCAGGCGTTCAGAGAGGAGATGACCTGGCCGAACACTACGCCTCGGCGGACCTCTTTGTTTTTCCAAGCATCACGGAGACTTTTGGCAACGTGACGCTTGAAGGCATGGCGAGTGGACTGGCAGTCGTTGCCTACGACTACGCCGCTGCCCGTCAGCATATCATTTCGGGTCACAATGGTTTCTCAGTTCCGTTTAATGACGAGGAAGCCTTCGTTGCGGCAGTGGTAGACGCAGCGAAATCCGACCTGACTGACTTGCGGGCTGAAGCCCGATCTTCCGCTCGCAAGGTGCGCTGGAAGAAAGTCGTGAGGCGATTTGAAAAGCAACTTAAGAACATGTCCATGGGTGATGCCCCGGGCTTCGATTCTGAGTTTCTCGAAGTTCCCACCGCTCATTCTGCTTACTCATGAAAAAATACGACTATCACACGATCTTCATCTCTGACCTGCATCTCGGCACCCGGGACAGCAAGGCAAAAGAAGTGATCGAGTTCCTCAAAGCAACTCGTTGTCAGAAACTGATTCTTAATGGTGACATCGTGGATGGATGGGCGCTGAAAAGTGGAGGCAAGTGGTTGCCGGAGCACACCAAGTTTGTGCGCACCGTGTTGAAGAAGATTGAGAAGCAGGGGACCGAGGTGATTTACCTGCGGGGAAACCACGATGACATCCTCGAGCGTTTCATGCCCATCAATTTCGGCAATCTCAAAATCATGGATGAATACCTCCACGAGACGCCTGCCGGAGATTATCTAGTGGTTCACGGGGACGGGTTTGATTCCGTCACCACCGACAACAAGTGGGTCGCCGTGGTCGGGGCAAAGGGCTACGAATTGCTCCTCAATGTGAACCGGCTCTACAACAAGTGGCGGGCTTGGCGGGGGAAGGAGTATTACTCTCTCAGCAAGAAGATTAAGGAGAAAGTGAAGTCTGCCGTGAGCTTCATTGATCGCTATGAGGATCAGCTGAAGGAGTTGGCCGTGGTCCGCGATTGCTGCGGTATCATTTGCGGCCACATCCACACGCCTGCCGACAAGCAGCTCGATAACGGGGTTCACTACCTCAATTCCGGCGACTGGGTCGAATCGTTGACTGCGATCGTTGAGAAGGAGCCGGGTGAGTTCGAATTGATTAACTACACCGAATTCATGGAGCGCGGTGAAACTTCGGAATGCCTCAAAGAAAATGAAGGGGACTTTATTGAAAATGAGGAACTTGAAAACTTTCCGATTAGAGTCGTCGCGGCTTAGTATTAAAAGTGTGCGGAGGCTTTGATACTTGCCCAGCTTAATAGGTGTGGTATTTAGTATTATGGCAGTGGTTTCCCATACCTTCGGCAACTTCAGTACTGCGCTCCAGGAAGCGAGAAACAGCGTCCTGAGAATGGCCAGTATCGCCGAGCAAAACCTCGAGAATGCGGTTCGAGGTTTGCTGACCCGCAACTCCGAGCTTTGCAACGAGGCCATTGTCGAGGACGATGAGGTGAACAATCTCGAGCGTCGAATTGATGCCGATTCTTTCGAGATCCTGATGCGCTACAATCCGGTCGCCAGTGACCTTCGCGAAGTGATTGCCGGGATGAAGGTTGCCAATAACCTGGAGCGGGTATCTGACGAGGCTCAGAACATTGCCCGTCGCGCCCGCAAGATTTTGAAACACCCTGAACTGGACGGGGTGGCCATGGTTGAGCCGATCTATGAAAAGGCTCTGAGCATTTACCGTGACGCTCTGAAATCCTACGCTGAAGGGGACAACGTTCTGGGCCTTTCTCTTTATGAGCGGGACAGTGAACTGGATAAGGCGCACAACGATTTCATCAAGGATCTCACCAAGCGCATGGACAGCGATGCGGTGAAGGTGAAGCCATACCTGCACCTCGTCTTCATCGTCAGGAGCCTTGAGCGGGTTGGTGACCATGCGGTGAACATCGCAGAGGACGGCATCTTCCTCGAGAGCGCCGCCGATGTGCGTCACCTTGGACCTGAGAAGGCTGCCGAGGAGATTGAAGCGGCCAACTAATTGGCCGCCAAGGATTATTTATCCAATGGAGAGGGGAGCCGTAAAGCCGTGACAACCTTTTGTGCCCAATTCATTGGCTGAAATGGGCGCCTCATACGCAAAACAGGGTTGAGTGAAACACCCAACCCTGTTTGCGAAAAAGGTCTGTTAGGTTTGAAAAGCGATTAACGCTTGGAGAACTGGAAGCGCTTACGGGCTTTAGGCTGACCGGCCTTCTTACGTTCCTTCTTGCGGGAGTCACGGGTGAGAAGGTCAGCTTCGCGGAGCGTGTCTTTGAGTTCCTCGTTGGTCTTGAGGAGAGCGCGAGCGATTCCGAGCTGAATCGCTCCGATCTGGCCGGTCACACCGCCACCGCGAGTGTTCACTGCGACATCGAACTGGTTCACTACATTTGCCACTTGGAAGGGGTGCAGGACTTGGTTCTGGAGAGAAAGCGTGCCGAAGTAATCTTCGAAAGCGCGCTTGTTAATAGTGATGTTTCCGCTGCCGGGAGTCAGGGTGACTCGCGCGGTAGAGGTCTTGCGGCGACCGGTTGCTGAGTAGGATTCGCTCATAGCGTGATTTGCTGCTTCGAATTTAAGCTTCGGAATTAAAGTTCGTAGGCCTCAGCGTTCTGGGCATCGTGCGGGTGCTCGGTACCGGCGTAAACCTTGAGTTTCTTCATGATCTGACGACCAAGGCGGTTGTGGGGGACCATTCCGTTGACAGCACGCTCGACAATCAGTTCGGGGCGGCGCTCACGGAGCTTGGCGGCGTTCTCACGCTTCTGACCACCAACGTAGCCGGAGTAGGAGGTGTAAATCTTTTGCTCTTCTTTGTTACCAGTGAGTTTCACCTTGTCTGCGTTGACTACGACAACGAAGTCTCCGCAGTCCACGTGGGAAGTGAAGAGAGGCTTATCCTTGCCGCGTAGCAGCTTGGCAGCAGCTACAGCGACATCTCCGAGAACCTTGTTCTCGGCGTCGATCACATACCATTTACGGTCGATTTCTTCAGCTTTGGCAGAAAACGTTTTCATTTCCCTTCTTATCATCCCCCCCTCCTGGAATCGGACCCAAGATTCGGTCCTATCTGACTTCCCAATAGCGGGAGGGGAGCGGGAATTTAGGCGGTTTGTCCAGCTTGTCAAGGCTTTGGAACCGCGAAAAATCAAGGGCTTTTGCGCAAATCCACGATTCTAAAGCGCCCAAAGTATGTGTCAGTAGTCTAAGAGAGTCTGTCGCTGCTTTGTAATGGAGATGACCCTCGGCTAAACGCCTATGCTTTTCTCTCCGTTTTTCATCGCTGGAAGCCTCCTTCTGGGCGCCTTTTGCCAGCAATCCCGGGCCTCCACATCTGAATCTGATCTCAATCTCTTCAAGCCTCAAATGAGTGGCTCGCTGGCTCTCCCAAATTGGGCTGAGGGCATCGATATTTGAATTTGGCCCGAAGGTGTTATCGTCTGGCTGGAATGGGAGAATTTGAGTGACCTGATCGCTGATCCAAACATTCCGGAGGAGGAGAAACAGGCGCTTCGTCAGATTCTCGTCCATCAGAAGGCGTGGCGCGCGCCTCGCCTTTTTGAGCACGGAAGCTAGGTTTGACGAGATTGGCCCGATCTGGCATAAGGAAACCCATCTGTGATGCCGGATTTTTTACGAATTGGATGGTTGTTGGGGCTCATGTTTGGGCTTGGTTCTCCAGCGTTGTCGAGGGATTACAATCAACTCATCCTTGATCGGATCGAAAAGATGCCCGCTGGCGGTGTCTACGCCCGCTACCGCAGGGATTTGCCGGAATCGCAGCGATTCAATGAGCTTTACCAGACGGTAGAAGATCTCGGCAGTTCTCTTCAGGTTGGGCTGGGCGGCCAGTTGAAAGTCAGGCCGGAAAAGTCAGCTCGTTACAGTTTCTGTTCCAGCGCGACCTACCTGCTCTTCTGCGATGTTGTTAGTGAGGTGAACTTTGCCGGGAGCGGTTCGAGGGAACTCAGCGGCGAAATGGCTGATGTGGGAGACAAAATTTCTGTGATTCACGGGAAAATGGACGGTGTCGGTATCTTCGGGCACTGGAACGCTGACGGACCCGGAACGGCTGTTCTCTTCGAACGACTCGGTCTCGGTACAAATTTTTCTTCTTTCGACGACGCGAGGCCCGGAGATTTCATGAAGATTTTCTGGAACGAGTCGATTGGAAAAGGAGAGAGCGGGCATCTCGTCGTCTATCTTGGACTGAATGAGACCAGCGATCAGGTCAAAGTCTGGTCGAGTAACATGAACAACGATGATGGCTCTCACGGTTACGGGACCATGTGGGTCGAACGCAGCCGGATTAAGCGTGTGCTCTTTTCCCGTCTCGAACGTCCTGAGAACCTTGCCAACTGGCTGAAGTTCTCCGAAGCCGAGCACACCAGTGAATACCTCGTTCGCATTCGCCAGACGGGTTCGACGGGCGAGGAGATGAAGCAGGTCACCGCGGCAAAAAACTGAATTCGTCTCTACGCGGGGCTCCGCGAGGGCTTTGAATTTGAAATTCGTCCTCGAGCGCGGCGGAGAATTATGAAAATTAAAGAAATTATCTTTACTTATTGTAAATATTTTAGATTTACGTAATATTTAGGCTATGGCACCTGCTCACAACCGGCTTTGCTTTAACGAACTCAGCGAAAAGGCGGCTGCTGCGCCAAGATGGGGTCGATCGCATCACCGCCCGGCACTGGATTGGCTTGCACCGGTTTCGGATGTGAACCAGGTAGATTCGCCAACTCATGACGCCTTACTGGTGGGACCTTCGGATCAGTATGTCGTGGGCGAAATGCTTAAGCCTCACGTTTTGGCCCACCTCCTCAATTTTTCGCGCTTTCGTTGCGCCGGACTGGCCGGAATCGATCGCACCGACGTGGGAGGTCATGCTGTGAGAAACTACGGCGAAGGGGCACTCGAGATGGGGGGCAAGCAATTGCAGCTACTCCACTTCGGAACTCAGAGTATCAGCGAACATCTAGTCGACGGATATCTTAAGGCAGTCAATGAAGAGGAGGCCGAGCGTTTTGAAAGCCTGGCGCTGATCAGCAGAGACGAGGAGTTGAATGCCTACGTGCGTCGACGAACTGGTCAGTTGGATGACTTTGCCTACATGCTCGCTCCTGAGGGCGAGTTCTACGGAGCTCGCGCCAGTTTCCTCGCGGTCGGCCTCGCCGATCCCAATGCGATGAACTCTGAAATGCGGGATCGACTGGTTTCCCAGATGCTCCGAGCCGATTTTGTTGGTATCAGCGATGAGAACGGGGCTGATTTTCTTGAGAAGGAAGGCGTCGACGTTCACCGGATGCCGTGTCCGCTCAGCGTGATTCCGCAGGTTTGCGCCCGCCAGTTGCATGAGTATCGCGACAGCGAAGATTTGGAGGCCGTGCGTAACCGTTTTCCCGATGGCTGGATTGCCGTGGAAATCGGAGCGGCCGATCAGGCCGACTTCGAAAAACTGACATCCACGTTGCGTGATGTGAGCGCAGAGGAAGGTCTTGGTCTTGTCTTTTTTGATGCGTCCCGTCAGGGGACGGCTTCGACTCGCCGATGGGTCAAAGCCTTTCCAGAGTGGAACGCTGCCAGTTTCGGCTCCGATAACATCTGGGAGATAGCATCACTGCTTCTCCACTCACGCCTCTACTGCGGAACTTCGCTCGATTGCCGTGTGATCTGCATGTCAGGAGGGGTCGCGAGGATCAATATTCCAACCCAAGGTAACACGACCCGCAGCTACTGTGAACTGTGGGAGCACGATGAGATGCCGATCGAGTTTTCCAACGAGAAAGAATGGAAGGTCGCCTTCGCCGAAGCTCTGCGGGTCGGGCCTTCCACTCTGCAAGAGCATGCCGGCGATTTGCACCGGGAATTTTTTGAAGTGCTTACCGAGTTCTGCGAGAGCACAGGTCTCACGCCGAAAATGCATCCGGAAAGCTTGGAAACGCCCCACATGAGGGCGGCGACCCGACTTCACCATCTTCAGGATGAGTGGCTATCCGATGAAGCGAACCTGAAACTTTTCCGCGAGCTGAACCGCAAGGTAAGCAAGCGATCCATCGCCAGCCAGATCAAGCAGAAGCTGGGACTGCAGCGGCAGCGCGCCTAGAAAAGAGGCACCCCGAGGGTGCTGTGATCTTGCCAATTGTGCAGAAGGCTTTACCTTCGTTACAGATGCCGGCAGTCTGGGCTCCGGTAATTCAGTAGAATGCAACGGTATGTTTTTACATCCCTCTCAATCGGGATCGGTGCCGCTCTGGTAATCATCATCGCGATCTCGCTAGGCGTGTTCTCTGCTGTAGCGACATGGCTGGAGAATCTTTACCTTTCCCGGGGGATCCTGAAGGTCTCTTCGGTGGAGCGCTACCGATGGTTGGAGATGCTGGTTGTCCTCGCGGTTTCCGTGGGACTGGCCTGGAGTGTCATCGACGTGTCGCAGGTGGCACAGAAGATTCTTGTGCTCGGTTGTGCGATCCTGCTCGTTCTCGGGCTTTCACCAACGATGGCCTTGTATGGGGTTTTATTTGAGCCGTTTTCCTCACTCGGCGCCGGTCTTCTCGCTGCGGCGGGGGGCTTTGTTTTTGCCGCTACAGAACGGGGAATGAGAAAGCGTGTCCTCGAGGATGTGCTCGGCCTTCGTGTCTCGCATTCGACTTTCAGCCAGCTGCTCAATGCGCCGGAACCTCCCGATTTTGACGGGGCCGTGCGAGAAGTGACGGTGTTGACCTGCCGAATTTTCAATCACTCCGAGCTCAGGGAAAAACTGGAAGCGGCAGAGTTGATGAAAATGAGTAATCTTTTCATTCGAAGCGTTTCGGCCTTTCTCACTTCTCGAGGTGCCTACCTCGATGAATCCGGCCCCGAACTGGTACGCGTCTTCTTTGGAATGCTCCAGCCGGATGATGAGCATGCCGAAAAGGCCTGCCACACAGCTCTCGAACTCCGGTGCCGCCTCAAGGCCCTCAACCAGGAATGCGAGACGCGTTGGTTTCAGCCGCTCCTTTACGGGATTGGTATCAGCTCCGGTCCCATGACCGTAGGCGTTTATGGGGCGAAGGAACACTATTACTTCAGTGGCATCGGCGCCGAGACCGATTTCTCGAGGCGGCTCGCGCACGCCAATCTCCGCTACAACTCCGATCTTCTGATCGGTCCGGAGACCTACCGCCTCGTTCAGGATCGGTTTGCGTTCCGTCCCATGGAAATGTTCTACGATCCCGAGGAAGATGTCATGACCGAGATCTACCAGTTGCTGGCGGCCTCCGATTCGTTTGATGAAAAAGAGCGGGAACGACGCGATCTGTTCTGGCAGGGGGTAATCTACTATCGTGAGAAGAAATACGAGGAAGCGCTCAATCACCTGACCCGGGCCCGCATCGCCGGTGGAGGAGATGGAACGGTCGAGTTTTTCATTGCCCAAACCCAGGACGCGCTGACAGCGCTGGAGGACGGGCCCAAGGCTAGGTCCGAGCAATTGACCGAAGACGGGCACGCGCGATTGATCAGTTTGATGTAGTCGCCGGTCGGGTCTATGGATTGAATCAATATGGCACAAGTCGACTATCCGGAGCCGGTCAAAGCGCTGATCGTGCAACTCAAGCAACTTCCCGGTATCGGACCGAAGAGCGCTGAGCGAATTTCGGTTTGGATGATGCAGAAGGGACCGGAGATATCGGCATTGTTTTCTGATATTGTCAGGACGGCCGGCGACACGGTGGTGGAATGCCGGATCTGTGGGTTCTTTGCCACGGAAGAGAACGGCTGCGCGATCTGCGATTCGGCCCAGCGCGACGGCAGTTCGCTGTGCGTGGTGGAGCAGCCTACAGACATTCTACCGTTGGAACGTTCTGGAGCCTATCGCGGTCACTACCACGCACTGCGTGGTAGAATCTCACCACTCGACAATGTGGGCCCCGAGGACTTGCGCATCCGCGAGCTGGTGGAGCGTCTCAAGGCCGGTGAATTTGCCGAGGTCATTCTTGCATTGAGTTCCGATGTGGAGGGTGAAGCGACTGGTAATTACCTCGCGGAACTCCTCGGAGAATTTGCCGAAATCAAGGTATCGCGGCTCGCCCAGGGAATACCAGCAGGGGGAGGCCTCGAGTCGGCAGATGAGTTGACCCTGATGCGGGCCCTTCAAGGCCGCGTCGGAATTTAAGGCAGCTGAGGGACTGGCGGCTCAAGGCGTTGCGGAAGCCTGGAGAAAGGAAGGTGTAACTTTGATTGTCACCTCTTCAAGTCCACGGAGGATAACGACCTTGGCAGGAACGCCGACTGGGAGATTAAAAGGAGCGTCACAGAGATCAATCAGCTCCTCGATTTCAGATCCGTTGAGGGAAATGATAACATCTCCCGTTTCGAAGCCGGCTTCTTTCGCGGGCGAGTCAGGTTTTACCTCGATGATGACAGGAGTCGAGGACTGATCGTGAAAACTCAGGCCGACCCAGGAAGGGGCGGATTTTTCAAAGCGTTCTAAGTCGAGAATGACCTTGCGTATCTGTGCCGCGGGAATGGCATGAGCTTCGTTGTCCAACTCGAGGTCGAGGTCGGATACGAGTCCGACAATCTTCCCTTTTTCGCTCAAGAGAGGCATTCCAATCCGGCAGACTTTTTCGGCTTCGGTAATGCGCACTCGGAGGAAGGGAATTGTGAAAGCTTCCCCTCTGTAGTAGAAATCTTTTCCGGCGACGAGGGATCGACAGGTGTTATTGCTGTAAAGGCAGGTGAGTTTCATTCCGGCCCGGGGAAAGGGATTGGAAGTGAGGGGGACCGGGTTCGCTCTGAGGTGCCCTTCTGCGACTGCGAGAACGCAAAGGCGGCGGGACTCATCGAGGTAAATCACTTTGCCGTCAGCTTCGGCCTCTCCACTCTTGAGGCTGATGGTATCGACTTCGTCGAGTTCAATTTCATTCGGCACAAGGGTGACAAACCAATGGGGACGACCCACGCAGAGTGCTGGAACCTTGGCGCTCTCAGCCCAAATGGCAAAAATGGGTTTGGGATGGGCCTCACCCTGAGCCTGCGCGCCTATAGCGGTAGTGAAAAGGCCAATGCTCGTCAGAAGATGAACTCGAACCGGAGTAAACATCGCGATCAAAATTCCCATTTGGCAGGAAGTAACCCGGAATGGCCCATCCTATCTTCGTCAGACGAAGGGACACGGCTATCTCTCGGAGGAAGGGAAATATCGAAAGTTTCGGTTGGGGGAAGCACCGCTTGGGCCTCTTCAGATGAAGAAACAACTCCACTGGCGAGGCCCTGAGGCAAACTTTTTTCCGCAGGACGCCGCGTGTTCACAAAAACGCCAACGCTAACGGCGGCGGCGGCGGCACCTGCAGGAATAAGCCATTTGGCACCGCCCAGTTCGTCAAACCAGACCGTAATTCTTTCTGTCAGGATTGAACGGGCCGAGCGGCTGAGAAGTTCGGAACGCTGTCGATTTTTAAAATCGTTGAGGAAGGAATCGAAATACTCTTCTCCGGGGGTCTCGTAGCGCTTGAGTCGGAGCAGTTGTCGAACTTCGTCGGTATCTTTCATCTACAGTCGAGAGCGGGGGAAGTTACGGGTAACCTGAGACAATTTCAATCTATATATCGCTTGCCAGCTAGAGGCTACTTTCTAAAGTCGTCGAGGAAGGTTTGCAAGTGCCGGTGTGCATAGAAGAGCCGTGATCTGACTGTTCCCTCGGAAACACCCAGGATCTTCGCAATTTCTGCGTGTGGCATACCTTGGATATCAAACATCGTCACTGCTGCTCTGTGATCCTCAGACAGCTGCTGCATGGCCATGTTCAATCTTTCCTGCAATTCCGAAATATTTGCCTCCCGGACGGGGTCCGATTTAGAAGTAGCCTCGATGAATTCCTTGTCGTTCTCGATGGCGAGATCGACGTCATTGAGGCTCATGGCGCGCCGCCGATTCCTTTTTTTGAGGAAATTCAGCGTCATGTTCGTCGCGATTGAGTAAATCCAGGTGTAGAAGGTGGATTTTCCGCGGAATCGCTTGAGCGCACGGTAGGCCTTGGCAAAAACGTCCTGGAGAACGTCGTTGGTGTCCTCATGATTCGAGGTCATGTGGTAGACGAGGCCGTAGAGTTTGGGCGTGTATTTTTCGACGAGTTCGTCAAAAGCAGCGCTGTCTCCTTCGCGGGCACGGGAGACGAGGTCCGTGTCGGGGTCGACACGGTGACGTTTCCTCCCATCCGCGGTCGTGACTGGCGGGGCTGTTTCTGTAGTAGCGGATTCCATTCAGATGGAGGAGGGCCTGAGTCAGGAGGGGTGAGGCAGGAAAGAAACCTTTAATAGTTGGTTTATTCGGAAAAGGTTACGTAAGGTTTGCCGGTTTAGGTCCCGCGGGCCTCGCATATACATACGGCGGG
>PKCI01000155.1 GCA_002862135.1 Verrucomicrobiota bacterium
GCAATCAGGAAAATAGTCGCGTCCACCACCAGTGCACCGGACTTGGTGTAGAAAAGACGGAACTCGCGGGTATCCGACATGATGCGCTTCTCGGGTTTATCAAATGACTTCCACTCAGACTTTACCTTGAAGCGAATGTCATCGCGGGAAGTCTGGACGAAATTCATGCCCTTGTGACGGATCACACCAAAGGGACGTCCTTTCTGTTTTTTCTCATCGAGGGGAAAGTGCCAGAAGTCGAGACCGTTGACCTTGCCGAGGCCGTACCACATGCCGCGGTGGTGGATGTGATCATCGGCTTCATCTTCAAAGCCTTCCTTCATCGGCCAGTGACGCGTCATATTTTCACCGGACGGCCCGATCACTGGGTAAAAGTAGGGCTTCCCTGCCATTTCACCGGCGTTGTAGCTTGTAACGTGCTTACCCCCATAGAAGATCATGATGGGATCCGTTCCCCGAATTGCCCATCCACCCTCAGAATGCCCGATGTCCTGAGCAGCAATTTTCGAGGAGGAAAAGACGAACGATGCGAATACGAACAACGGTAGGAAAGCGGAAAATTTCATGTGTAATCCCTGTTGGAGCGAGGAACTATCTCAACTCTTGCCGTTCGCCACAAGCGCCCATACCATACGTCAACGAGTCTCTCAGCTTTCTCTTTTTTGCAAACCATACGCCAACGAGTCTCTCAGCCTTCAAAATTCTGCATATGTTTGATACCCGGGAAAAACCTCAAATGGTTGAAAACGCCTTCCTCGTTGGTGCTTACTTCAATCGCGAGGACGAAGAAGTTGCCCAGAGCCTGCTAGACGAGCTGGCCGAACTGGTGACTACGCTCGGCATTGGCATCATTGCCAAGCGCTGCATTTTCGTGCGAACCCGGAACAAGCGCTTCCTAACCGGCACAGGCAAGGCTGCTGAGCTGATTGAAGAAGCCATCGACCTCAATGCTGACTGCATTGTCTTCGACAATGAAATGACACCGTCACAGCAACGCACCTGGGAAACCGATGCTGACATGACTGTTATCGATCGCGAAGAAGTCATCCTCGACATTTTCCGCATGCGGGCTCAGTCCAAGGAAGCCCGCCTCCAGGTCGAACTCGCGCGCATGCAGTATTCTCTGCCTCGACTAGCCCGGATGTGGTCTCACCTTGACCGCCAGGGCGGAGGAGGTGGAGGCGGCGGTAAAGGTGCGGCCCGTGGTGAAGGTGAACAGCAAATTGAGGTCGACCGCCGACTTGCTCGCAAACGCATCGATCGAATCAAGGTGGAGCTGGAAGACGTTCGTCGTAATCGTCAAACTCAGCGCAAACAACGTGCTGATGAAGGTATCTGCCAGGCTTCCATTGTCGGCTACACCAATGCAGGCAAGAGCTCGCTGTTGAATGCTTTGTCTGGCGCTTCAGTCCTCGCCGAAGATAAGCTCTTCGCCACACTCGATCCGACGACACGGCGAATCGAACTGCCCGACGGGCAGCCGCTTCTCATGACCGATACAGTTGGATTTGTCCGCAATCTTCCTCACCGCCTCGTCGAGGCATTTAAAGCGACCCTCGAAGAGGCGGTTCTCGCTGACTTTCTCATTCACGTGCTCGACGCGAGTTCGCCGGAGATCTTTTCACTCTACGAAACCACCATCAACGTTCTCGCCGAACTCGGAGCCGCTGAGAAACCAACCATCATTGTCCTCAACAAAATTGATCTCATAGCGGACGATCAGGACCGCCTGCATGAACTGAAAAGCCACTTTGATACAAATTCCGTTTTTATCTCCGTCCATAGCGGAGAAGGCCTCGACAAGCTCATTCATCGCATCAACGACATGATGGTGGACCGCGTTTCTCGCCTGCAACTGAGGATCCCCCAGTCGCGGCAGGATCTCGTTGCGCTTCTTCATCGAGAAGGAAAAATCGTGAATCAGGATTACGAGAACAACGACATCCTTATCAATGCCGTGATACCTCACAGCCTTCGCCATCGCTACGCTGAATTCGCGGACACAGTAGAGACCGATAAAGGGTCAAAAGTCTGACCGGCTCTGTCCCTTGGAGGGGCGGACAAACGTTGGATCCATCCTTCACTTTTCGCTGAGCACCACCGACACCCTTGGTCGTGGATTTAGGTATAGTGAACTTCTGGGTCAGGAAGCTCCCAGAGACCTCTACGCCGGAAGGCTCAGTGCGTTGCTGAACACGACGCAATTTCTGAGGCGAATGATCTCCTGCTGAGGCTCAACGAGACTCGAGATCGGCCAGTTCAGCCCCGAAACCGCTGCTCAAGATGGGGAACCGACACCAGGTCTTCGGATCGAGATTCTTGTCGTCGACATGAAAACCGGGAGCATACCGTTCCCGCTTCCACTGGTTTCGGCTCCAGAGGCGGAAAAACTTCGTAACCCAGGCACGAAGCTGCTCCTTGTCGTATTCAGGCTGCATTTCACACATCAGCTCCCAGACTTCAACCGGCAGCTTCTTGTCACGGATCGCCAGTTTCTCAATCGCGTCGAGTAACGGATAAGGCATCAGGTCCGACTCGTCCGTCTGCCCCTCTTCACTCGGCCGAAGCTCAGCTGTCGGTGCCTGGTCGTTGATCACTTTGAGCTCCGGAATAGCAACAATGTCAGGTGAACATCCCACCTCTTCCATCCAGCGAAGCCATTGGCGAAGAAAAGCCTTATCAATGCCAGAAATTGGGCTTAGACCTCCGCTCGTATCACCGTCCATGGTGGAGTATCCCACGGCTGCCTCGGAACGGTTACTCGTCGAGAGCAAGAGAGCGTTGCGAATGTTCGTCAGCATCCAGACACCAGGAGCCCGGACACGTGCCTGAATATTCTGCAGGGCAAGATCGTCATCATCCCAGTTGAGACCTCGACCAATACCTGTCTCGACCAAGGAGCGATAACCCTCAACCAACTCATCGACATCCCACTCCTGGTATTCAGCGTCGAGGGCCTTGGCGACCGTTTCCGCCGCATGGCGAGTCGTTTCGGAACTGTTCCGGGTGCTTTGGTAAACACAAGCGAGCAATTGCTGCATCAGGGGACGGTCACCGAACTGAATGTGCCCCAGCTTGGCGCGAAAACCTTCTTCGCCCAATTCGCGGATACCAAGGTCAGCCATCACCTTCACCAGGACCGCCGTCGCCGCGGAATCAGCACCACCACTGAGCGAGACGACAAAACCGCCAGAGTAACTCTTGCGCAGGTAATCAAAGAGTCCCAGCGCCATGATCCGTGTGAACTCCTCCTCCTTAAGGTCTGCCACCGTACTACCCTCAGTCATGGGTATTGTGAACGGGCCTTTCCACTTCGGCAGAAAATTGGTCTTCACCTCCAGAGTTTCCAACTCACCGACCGTGGGACGGTGACTCACCTGCCTCGCCTGATGCATGCGGGTAAGATTCAGATCGATCGTCGCTGCGGTCAGGACATGATCCTGAAATGAGAAGCGTTTTCCTTCCGCCACATAATCACCGCCAGCGGCGATCACAGTTCCACCATCATAAATAATTCGGCCAGCTTCGTTACCGAGCAGGTTGGCATAGACATACCCGCAGGCGAAAGCCCGCGAACCTTCAAGGACAAAACGTTCCCGAACCAGTTGCTTACCGAACGCGAAGTGACTGGCACTGGGATTGAAAATCAAATCCACTCCTCGACGAGCCAGGCGGGTCCCGGGACGATTCGCGACCCAGGCGTCCTCGCAGATTTCAAATCCCAGACGGACGCCACCGATATCGAAAATCAAATCGCCGATCGGCAGCGTATCCCCTCCGTATTCTATTTCTTCAACACCGCCTTCCGGCCACGGCTTGAACCAGCGCGGTTCGTAGTGCAATCCATCCCCGGCGAGATTCTGCTTCGCGACAAATCCGGCCACATCACCATCAACGATAAGGGCTACTGCATTGTAGACGGAACTCTCAAACCAGAGCGGTAATCCCACCGCCACGACCATTTCCCGGCATTCCGCTGCAAGTCGACCAAGGGCTTCGAGAGAGTTCTCTCCCACCTCAGGAGACAGGAACATATCCTCGCAGCCGTAGCCAGTTAGCGCGAGCTCCGGCAAACAAAGGAATCCCACGCCTGTCTCACGCGCCTCTTCGATAGCAGCAATAGCTCGACGACAGTTCCCCTCCCAATCGAGAGGAACCTGGTTCAGGGAGGCAGCTCCGGCGACGATTCGATTCATGTGTTTCGTGAGTGGTAGTTTCCGCCAATTTTCGGAAAGGGGCAACGCCGAGTTTCCGCCGGGGAATTCCAGCTTTTTTGTATTTCCGGTTTTCAGCATTTCCTTTCTGCCTTATCCCTTGTCCCGTATTCACTTCACCGCCATGCCCGACCTTTATCCTCTTGCCCGGAAACTGCTTTTCGCCATGGACGCTGAGAAAGCGCACCACGCGACACTCTCGATGATGTCCACTGCCAAGAACTGCGGCTTTCTCCCTTTCGTCACCGGGTCAAGTTATTCACCTAACCCTGTTGAATCGCCCATCGAAGTGATGGGGTTGAAGTTTCCCAACCGGGTTGGGCTCGCAGCCGGACTCGACAAGGCCGGCACCGCCGTTGGCGCTTTTGGAGTCGTTGGGTTCGGCCACGTGGAAATCGGGACCGTGACGCCTCGCCCCCAGCCCGGTAACGACAAGCCGCGCCTTTTCCGCCTCAAGGAGCATCACGCTATCATTAACCGGATGGGATTCAATAACCCAGGCATCGACGGCATGCTCAAAAACCTTGAACAGTCGAAACAGGATTTTTCCGGCATCCTCGGTATCAATATTGGAAAAAACAAGGACACTCCGAACGAGGATTACCTCAATGACTATCTCGCCTGCTTTGAGGGTGTTTACGGAGCTGCCGACTACGTCACGGCAAACCTGTCCTCTCCAAACACCGCCGGTTTGCGAGATTTACAAAGCGCCGATACCTGCCGCGAACTCATCACCCGCCTCCAGCAGAAACGAGACGAACTTGAACCGGAACATGGGAACAAGCATGTTCCCATCGTTATCAAGATAGCTCCCGATCTATCCGAAGATGCTATCAAAGGACTTGCCGCTGCTTTCAGCGAATCAAAGGTTGACGGTGTAATTACCACCAACACTACAATCGATCGGGAAGCGGTTTCCGTTCACGAGCTTGCCAGTGAAGCTGGTGGACTCAGTGGCGCTCCACTTACGGCAAAAGCGACTGAGATCCTCGCCCTGCTTCGTTCCGAGATGGATCCTAACATTCCCATTATTGGTTCCGGAGGCGTCATGAGTGGCACCGACGCCAAAGCCAAAATCGACGCCGGAGCTTCACTCGTCCAAGTGTATTCGGGCCTGATCTATCGAGGCCCGGCATTGGTAAAGGAAATTCTTAAAACAGTGTAGAAACTGAGATGGCACTTCTGCATCGCAGTTTTGGTTGAGCGATCCTCCCGCTTAGCACGCCGGCAGGTTCACTCCGGGTAAAATCGGGGTCTGGAGGTCTGCAGGTCGAGGGCCTGGACCACAATCGGAACTTTCTCACTCCTACGCACCTAAGTGGTCGGCGCGCCTCACGCGGACTTCTTTTGAGGCATCGTGTAGCCGAGCAGCTGGCCCAGCTTGTCGCGCATCGCAGAACGATCGACGATCATGTCGACCAGGCCGTGCTCGAGAAGAAACTCCGCAGTTTGGAAGCCGGGAGGCAGGTCCTGGTGAGTCGTCTCTTTTATGACACGGGGACCGGCAAAACCGATCATGCAGTTCGGCTCGGCCATGATGATATCGCCGAGCGTTGCGAAACTGGCTGTAACACCACCGGTAGTCGGGTGGGTCAGAATAGAAAAGTAGGGAAGACCGGCCTCATGGTGGCGAGCGAGAGCACCGCTGGTTTTGGCCATCTGCATCAGGCTGAGGATCCCTTCGTGCATGCGGGCACCACCGGAAGCACTCACGATAATGCAGCCACGCCTTTCCTCGGTCGCCACTTCGATGGCACGAGTCAGTTTTTCACCAACGGCAGCACCCATACTGGCTCCGAGGAAGCGGAAGTCCATCACGCCCAGCGTGACCGGGTTTCCTAGAACAGTTCCACGACCAGTCACAACCGCATCTCGCAGACCGGTCTTCTTCTGGTAACCCTTAACCTTGTCAGTGTAGCCCTTGAAGCCGAGCCTATCTACGGCTTCAACGCCAGCATCCAGTTCTTTAAAAGACTCCGGGTCAAGCAGCATGGCGACGCGCTCTTCCGAAGTCAGCGTAAAGTGATGGTCACATTTGGTGCAGACGCGGTGGCGCTGCTTCAGAGTGAGTTCATCAATGATCGCGCCGCAGGAAGGGCATTTATTCCACAGGCCTTCCGGCATGTCGGACTTTTTTTTCCCAAGTGACTTAATGGAGCGCTTCTTAAAAATGCCCATGACTAAAAGGTGTTTGAAGGTTGTGTTCGCGTTGGCCGGGAGCTATCCCCAACCTTCGCCAAGAATAGCGGGGAATAGCACGATCACAACCGATTTCGTTACCCTCGCAGCACCGAAATGGCCGCGATTCGGTCCGGCTCCAGGGCCTCCCGAAGCACCGAAGCACATTCAGAAACCGTTGATCCTGTGGTTATAACGTCATCGACAAGCAGGAGATTGAGCTTCTTTTCCCTATCCACAAACCTCTTTGGCAGGCGGCCTAACTTTGATTCAAATGCCCCGTTGGGGTTTCTGAAGCGGTCTTCCCGGTCCAGTTGAGCCTGCCGAACCATGTGCCGCGTCCGGCTCAGAAGCTCGCACATTTCCAATTTAATGCCCGGCGGAGCCCACCGCATCATTTCCACGGAAATTTCCCGTGACTGATTAAAGCCCCTCTCTCTCAGCCGCTTGGGATGTAGAGGCACCGGCACCACCACCCAGGATTCCAAGAGCAACCGTTCATCCCGCCACACGCCGGAGATCAGCGAGCCCAACAATCGTGACAAGTGCACCTGCTGCCCGTATTTGAACCGGTGCATCAATTCACGCGCCACACCGGCACTCCGCCACGCACTGACGGCGAAATCAAAGGCAAGTTCACGATTTTTGCAGTTGGCGCACTGGAAGGCTCTCAACTGAGGAGCATCATCACGCTGACCACAAATTTCGCAGTAGCCGTCCTCAATCGCCTTTAAAGTCGATTCACAATCTCCGCAAAGGAACGGCCTTTCGACCTGCCTTGCGGTCGTTAAAGGCACATCGCACACCCCGCATGCCGGCGGATAAACCCATCCGCGGACGCTCTGCCAGAGGTGAGCCAGCCCGCTCACCCTTCAGCCCCCGGTTCAACCGACTCAGGATTGCCGGTCTTTCGCAACCACAACCATATTACCAGCCCGGTCAGAGCGACTACGAAGAAAGAAACGGCTCCGACCCTCAACGTATCCCCGAGCCACGGCATCATCGCATCGCGATCAAAAGCCCGCGTCGTCAGCGGGCTCAGGGTTTTCACGCCGAACACCCACCCCGCATGCAGCCCGATCCCAAGCCAGAGCGACCCAGTTTTTTCCCGGGTGTAGCCGAGCACCAGGCCGATCGCAAAAAGGACGGCGAATTCTGACAGCAGGAAATAGAGATCCCCGAACTGGGAAAAGAAGTGTTGGAAAATCCGACCGACAAACCAGAAACCCGATCCGGCATGGACAACCTCCACAGTAAGACCGTGCGGTGGGTTGAAGAAGTGCAGCACCGCAAACAGGGCCGCGACGCCGTAGAAGAGCGGCTTCGGCTTCAACAACTTGGCCAGCACGGCATAGAGGGCACCGCGGAAAACCAGTTCCTCGAGAAGACCCACCGCAATTCCCGTCCCAAGCGCTTCCAGGAGGACTTCATAGAGAGGCTTGTCGGTATCTTTCATCACATACCAACCCTGGGCCACGTAGCCCGAGCCGAGAACGAGGAGACTGGCTCCCCCCGCGACGAAACCGATCAGCAGATGGCGCCACCAAGCCGGGTTGGGGTCCAGGTTTATGAATTCCTTCACCGAACCACGTTTTTTCTTTCCTGCATTGAGCCAGCGCACCGTCGGGAGAATCATGATGAACCCGCCAAGAAGGATTGCCCGGTTGAAGTAACGGGAGAACTTGGCCCGGTCCATAGAACCGTTGATGTCGTCGAGCAGGGTGCCCTCGAGCCATCCTTCCGCGACGACGTGTTTCCCGCCAACATAGAGAAAAGGCGCTAAGAGAGCCCCGAGCACAACCGTTCCGGCTATAAAAACCAGGATTTTAAAGGCATCGGACTGGAGGAGAGTCCCACGTGACATGTTTGCCCGATAACCCCGTTCTCACTGAATTGCAATCGCCGGCTGGTCTCCTCCAGCCCGCAGCCACGTCCTACAAAAGCCTTTTATCCGTATCCCTTTCAGTGTAAGGTCCACCGCCCTCCTGTTTCGCAGGAGAAAACACGGACACTGTCATTCAGACCGCCTCTCCCCATGCTATCTACCTGCCTCTCCCCTCTCTCACGTGTCGTCCTTCCATCCCTGATCCTCGGTGTTTTTCTTACCCCCAAACTCGAGGCTCAGACCAAATATGGTGAGCTTGCTTCCCGAGTCACCGGAATGCTGGAGGAAGAGCACTTCTACCGTCAGGCTTTCGATGACAAAATGTCGAAGCGGGTTCTCACAACCTACCTCGAAATGCTGGACTACAGCCGCATCTATTTTACCTCCGAAGACATCGAGTCTTTCAACGAGAAATACCTAACCACGATCGACGACGAAGTGCGTAAGGAAGGCATCCCCGCCGCCACTGAGATCTACTCGATCTATGAAGAGCGTGTCCGAGACCGGGTCAACTTCGCCAAGAGCCTTGCCAAACCGGACACCTTCACTTACGACTCCGATCGCAGCATTATGATCACCCGCAAGGACGCAGAGTGGGCTCCTGCCGGTGAAGCGCACGACCAGCTTTGGCGCAACCTGATCGAAGGCGACCTCATTCGTGAGAAGCTCATCGCCGAGGCTCTCGTAGAAAAAGAGGCCGAGGAAGCGGAGAAAGCCAGGGATGAAGGCAAGGAGCTTGGGGAAAAATCCGACGATAAGGACAAGAAGGACATCTACACCAAGGTCTCCGACCGCTACGACCGAATCGTCAAGCGCGTCAACGAAAACACCACCGAAGACGTCGCTACGCTTTTCATCAAGTCCATCGCGCGCGCTTACGATCCGCACTCCGAGTATTTCTCTCAGCAGCAGTATGACAACTTCCGCATCGGCATGAACAAGTCCCTCAAGGGTATCGGTGCTATGCTGCAGAAGGACGAAGAGCAGGGCGGCGCCACGATCGAAGGTCTCGTCGTCGGAGGTCCAGCTTTTAAAGGAGGAGAACTCGAAGTGAAAGACCGCGTCATCGGGGTCGCCCAGGGTGATGACGGCGAATACGTTGACGTTGTCGACATGCAGCTCTCCGACATCGTCGATCTTATCCGCGGTGAGATAGGAACCACGGTTCGCCTCAAGGTCATGCCCATGGGTAAAGGCGAAATGATCAAGCTCATCAGCATCGAACGCGACCAGATCGACCTCAAAGACAGCCTTGCCACTGCCGACCTTATTATCACCAAGGACCCCAATGGTGAAGAGCAGAAGATCGGTTGGATTACCCTCCCCTCATTCTATGCCGACATGGACGGCGGTAACACCAGCACCACCTTTGACGTGCGTCGCCTTCTTATCCGCCTTGCCATCGAAGGCATTGACGGCCTTGTTGTTGATCTTCGCGACAATGGAGGTGGATCTCTAGAAGAAGCCATTAATATGACCGGCCTCTTCATCAAGCGCGGCCCGGTCGTCCAGGCTGTCGACTGGCGTGGTAACAAAACCGAGAAAGCTTCCCGCAACAATGAAGCCACTTACGACGGTCCTCTCGTTGTATTGACCAACCGGGCATCCGCTTCGGCTTCCGAGATTTTTGCCGCTGCCCTGCAGGACTATGGCCGCGCTGTCATCGTTGGTGACCAGTCCACTTTCGGCAAAGGAACGGTGCAGCAGTTGCGTCCGGTCCTTTCCAACAGCCTCCTGCTACCTTTCAATCGCGAAACCAATCAACAGGGTGCTCTCAAGCTGACGATTCAGACGTTCTACCGCATCAACGGAGATTCCACCCAGCGCGACGGTGTTGTTCCGGATATCGTTCTACCATCCATGCTCGATATTGCTGACATTGGCGAAGCCTCGCTTCCCAACGCTCTTAAAGTTGACCCAATCCCACCGGCGCAGTACACCGAATTTTTCATCAAGCCACTGCCTCTCAATGTCTTGAACGACGCTTCTGCCGCCCGCATTGCGAACGGTAAGAATTTCGACTACATCCTCGAGACGATCGCAAAGGAAAAGAAGCGTATCGACGAAAACACTATTTCTATCAATATGGAGACGCGCGAAGAGGAATCTGAAGAGGACGAAGTTGAGCGCGAAAAGCGCAAGGAGGAGCGCATTGCTTACTTCAAGCAAGTCAAGGCTGACGAAGAGGGTCTCTTCACCGTCTACAAGCTGACCCAGGACAATGTGCTCGAGGAAGGCCTGACCCTTCGTGATGATCTTTCACTCGAAGAACTCAGCGGCATGTCCCGCGGCACCGATGAAGACGACGACGAGAACAGCGAAGATCTCGAATACCCGCACAAGTTTGATCCTTACCAGCGCGAGACCATCCACGTTCTCCAGGATCTCATCGCTATCGGTGAAACCGGCAGCCCGGTGAATATCTCCGAGGCCAAGCCTACTCAGCGAGAGAAACTCATACCCATCGAAGCACGCAGTCCGCAGGCAAACTGATCTAACTGTTACCGGGAACCGGGATATCATGGGCAACCTCGCCAAGCGCCGGTGAAAGCATTCCACCCTGTGGGTGGCCAAAATGAGCAGTGGTTTCGAACAGGCATTCGAAGGCTTGCAGGTGAGCCTGAGGCTCCCCGATCTCTGGCAACAGGAAGCGGTCCGGGCGCTCCGCGAAGGTGAGGACGTCGTCCTCGCTGCGCCGACAGGGGCCGGAAAAACCTTTGTCTTTGAGAGCTTCATCGACAGCGATAAATCGTTCTCACAGAGGAAGCAAGCCGTCTACACCGTGCCGACTCGTGCCCTCGCTAACGACAAGTGGAAGGAGTGGAAAAAAGCTGGCTGGAACGTCGGCATCGCCACCGGCGATCTTGCCGAGAATCTCGAGGCCCCGGTCATAGTCGCCACGCTCGAGACGCAGCGCGAGCACCTTCTCTCCGGCAAGCAGGCGCCCGCCTTGCTCGTCATCGACGAATACCAGATGATCGGCGACCGCACCCGCGGCCTGAACTACGAACTCGCCATCACCCTGGCACCGAACAACACCCGATTGCTCCTTTTAAGCGGCAGCGTCGGTAACCCGAAACGCATTTGCGAATGGCTTCAGAGGCTCGGCCGCAAGGCCCGCGTCGTCTCCACCGACGTCCGTCCCGTCCCGCTCGATGAGATGCCGCTTGAAGCCCTTCCCAATCAAGCCCCCCGAAAATACAATAACTTCTGGCAGCGCCTCGCACTCGGTACCCTGCTTTCCCACTGCGGTCCACTCCTGATCTTTGCTCCTCACCGCAAGGCGGCGGAAAAAATTGCCTGGAAAGTGGCGGAAGCTTTTCCTGATGACGATCCCATCAAACTGGGGAATGGAGAACTCGAACTAGCCGCCTCGTCAAATCTCACTCGCCTCCTCCGCAAGCGTATCGCCTTCCACCACAGCGGGCTAAGCTTTGTTGAAAGAGCCGGTATCATCGAACCCCTGGCCAAAGCAGGACAATTTCGCGTTATCGTCGCCACCATGGGCCTGGCTGCCGGGATCAACTTTTCGGTTCGCTCGGTCTTTGTCTCCGACACCGTCTACCAGGACGGCCCCTTCCAACGCGAAGTCAGCCCTGACGAACTACTCCAGATGTTTGGACGAGCCGGACGCCGTGGACTAGACGAAACCGGCTACATCATATCTGGTCAGAAAAGCCCGCGCCTCGGCGATGCCCGGCCACTCGATCTTCACCGCCAGAACGAACTCGACTGGCCCACCCTGATTCGCCGCATGCACTACGCGGTGGAGAACAACAATTCTCCAATTGAGGCAGCGCGCGAATTGCGCGACCGCCTGTTCTCGCGACAACGCATTCCGCTCGGATTTCGCTCCGAATCCAGAGGATCCAAGTCTAGCGATAAGGAGAAACCCCTCTTCGGACTTACACCCACCCGCAAGGAAATCCTCAATGCTCATGGGAAATGGGAGTCTGTCCGCTCCGGTCGCGAATCCAGCGTCCCCCTCCAAAGTGCTCTGAGCTTTGTTCGCGGACGCTATCGCAACGCCGAGTCCAACAGTGCATTAATTTCTTCCCTTCTCCCCAAGCGATCACGGCTCACCCGCCTCGATGAGAAGGGCAAAGGCCCGCGGCGCTACGGACTCGAAATCGCCGTCGCCACCGAAACCGAGAACAAACATTTCAAGCTCACCAAATTTGCAAGACAGCTGACCGGTGAAAAAGACGAAGCGCTGACCTACACATTCGAAGAAGCACACGCGCTTCTCCCCGGAGCGTTTGCCGAACCAATCGCTCCGGCAGAATTTGAATCCATCCAGCAAAGAGGTCGCCAGCTTTACCTCACCGGAAATTTCAGAAACGCACCGGTCGATGTTTATCTCGACTCCGGGAATCAGCCACTGCACGAGCCGCGCCGGCAATCCGCCGAAATTGAATCGGAGACCCACTACACCGACAACGAATCCGGTGATACGATCAACCCCTCTGCCGGCACGCCAGCTCACGGATTGAGAAAGCTCGGACTCATTTCCGATGACGGCACTCCCAGCCCGCGAGGTCTCCTTTTCAGTCTCTTCCAGGGCGGAGAAGGACTCGCCGTTGCTGCCGCCCTAGAGGATCCCCATTATCCGGTGGATGAACTAGTTCTCCACCTCGCTAACCTGCGCGGGGGTCACCGCTTCGAACTCGATACCGTGCCCGAAGCCGAAAAACTGCTAGACTCGGTTGGCAGCGAACGACTTGCCACTGCCTGCCGACAGGCCTACGGGCCCGTCGATTTCGAAGGCTACCTTCGCCTCGGCCTGCCCCCGGGTTACGGAGAAGGCGCTGCCGAAGTTATTTCCCTGATGCTGGAAGGCAGGCTCTACCGTCTGCTGGGGAAAAGTGCCCAGCCCGAATTTGGATCCGGCGATGTGGAACGCTGCTACGTCGAATGGCTCAGCTTACTGCGCCATATCCGTCACGCACCCGATCTTGATAATGATCGCTGGCACGAACTCAAAGCCGCTGCGACCAGGGAATTGAAACGCCGCGACCGCAGCAGCCCACTAGCGACCATGCCTGATCTGCCCGCATCGGTCCTGCAAAAGCGCCCACAGAACAGCGTGTTCTACAAGACCCTCTAACCTCCCGCCGATCCGCGACTTGAGGAAACAGCAAAACTGGCGTAATGATCCGTATGGAAGTACTCTCCCCTAACTCAGCGATTCTCGAAAAGACCCGCGAGCTTTGCTCGCTCATTCTCCAGTCGGGAGAATACCAAGAGAACGTTTCTAAGATCGAAGCTTTTTTCGCCAGCGACGATGCCCAGTCCGAGTACCGCGCCTTCGCCAAGCTCGGCGAAGAATTGCAACAGAAGCAGCACGCTGGCGAGATTACCGAAGACGAAATCTCCGGTTACGAAGAGAAGCTCAATGAACTCAAGTCCAACGAAGTGACCGCTAACTTCATGAACGCTGAGGAAGCTCTCAACGGAATGGTCGCACAGATCTCCATGCACGTGGGCAAAACCCTCGAACTCGGACGATTGCCCGCACCGGAAGACCTTGAAAGCGGCGGATGCTGCGGTAGTGGCGGCTGTGGCACTTGCTAATCTTCCAGCTAAAAACACACGAATCACTTATCCAAAGGGCAGGCCGCGGCCTGCCCTTTTTTGTATTCACCCTATTATCCCAACACATCGCGTGTCGCGCGATCGAGCGCTTCGACGGAGGAATGAATCTGTTCCACCGAAACACACAGCGGCGGCACCAAGGTAAGCGTATCGCGAACCGGTCGAGTTAACAGACCATATCGCCTCGCTGCCCGGCAAACCTTTGCCCCGTTTTCATTTCGCCAGTCAAGCGCTTTCTCGCCTCGGGCGTCCGCTAGGTCAACCCCGGCCAACAATCCGACCTGTCGGATCTCACCCCAGTGCGGATTTTGAATCGCCGCCAAAGCCTCACGCATCGCATCGATCTTGGGAGGCAGAGATTCGATCACCTGCTCATATTCGAACACTTCAAGATTTCCCAAAGCAGCAGCGCATCCCAACGGATTGGCACAATAGCTATGACCGTAGAAAAAGGTCTTCATCTCCTCGTATTCACCGAGAAATGCCTCATAAACCTTCTCCGTCGTTAAGGTGGCCGCCAACGGCATGTAACCACCTGTTAACCCCTTGGCGAGGCAGAGAAAATCCGGCACCACATCTTCGTGCTCACACGCGAAGAGCCTGCCGGTCCTTCCGAACCCGGTCATCACTTCATCCAAAATCAGGAACGCTCCATTCCGGTCGCACCAGTCGCGAAGTCGTCGCAGCATACCCTCGGGCCAGACCCGCATTCCCCCGGCACCCTGGATTGCCGGCTCGATGATCACTGCGTTGACGCTTCTCGATTCGTCAGCCTCCATCAACTCGAGGGCGTCCATGTTTTCCATGTGCCGGACCGGGTAGCCATTTGACCCAAAGCGTTCGAAGAATACACCAATTCCGCCGAGCGACGCAGCCCCCATCGTGTCGCCGTGATAAGCTCCACCAAAGGCAACAAAGTTGGGGCGTTCTTCTCCGACCAGTTGCCGATATTGCACCGCCATCTTGCAGGCGCACTCAATCGCAGTGGAACCGTCATCGGAGAAAAAGACGCGTGTCAGGGTTTCGGCAGGGAAGAGCTTCACCAACTTGTCGGCAAGACGAATGGCCGGTTCATTAGAAAACCCGAGGGCCGAGCAGTGAGCAATCTGATCCAGCTGCTTTCGAATCGCTGCATCAATTACAGGGTGCTGATGCCCGTGCAGATTGGTCCAGATCGAACTGTTACCATCGAGGTATTCGTTGCCCTCGACATCGGTCAATATTGCCCCCTTTCCTGAGGCAATGATCAAGGGGTCTTCGTCAGAGGCACACCAATCCTGCATCTGGGTGAACGGATGCCATAGATGCGCCTTATCCAATCGGCGCAGTTCTTCGATAGAATCTGTCATCAGTCAGCCGCAGGATCCTGGCTCCACGCCTTTGAATCCTGGTTCTCTTCTCGCTGTCTTCTTTACACTCATGTGTAACTCTCCAGCGTTCAAAAGGGTCTAACCCTACGTTCAACCCCTTTTACGTTCACCAGGCGGATTCGAGCTGAAGTTCCGGATCAACACGATACGGCATCCAAACCACTCCAACCGTCTTTACTGAACAGCTTTTCTTCAGCGGAGACAAGTGAATCACCTCCAGTTTCTCCTTCGTCGGATCCATCTGTTCCATTAAAGCCGCAATGGCTTCCTCGCACTCCCGCTCCATTTCCTCAAGGTCCTCGCGGTCTCCAGTTCGAATTTCCATCTCACCAGACAAAATCAGTCCTTCAGGGTGTACCCAATCGACTCACCGTGAAGACTCTGGCGGCCGGGGTGCGCCTGCCAGGCCCACAATCGGAAAGTATTTCTGCCCGATACCTTTTGCAGAGTGGACGCATGCAGCACGATCGTACCGCTTCCGGAAGGTCGTCCGCCTGTGTTGATCGTTTGGATCACGCGGTAACCAGAACGCACTTCAATTCGGGCAACGCCTCCCCGCCTCGCATAATACTCGTATTTCAAAGTCTGCCCGGATTGCAACGTTCGTGAGTTTGACGACCTGACCACCTTGATTCGTGGTCGATAAGAATGCCTCAATTCCGTTTGAAACTGCCTCTGCCGGATCCGAGAAAAATCGAATCGAAACTGAGCCTCAGCCTCCAGTGCCACACTGGCGGAAAGAATTAACCCAATCAAGAGGCAACGAAACAAGTGGGGGGAATCTTTTCTCATCTTGGCACTGTCGGCATTTTTCGCCGGCCTCACGGGATTGCGGAGCGTTCATCACTGAATGCGCTATCGCCCTGAAAGACGTCGTATGATAAGAACCTCGTTCATCTTTTCCAACCTTTCTTATGAGCAAATTCGTCGCTATTTTAATCCTCACCGCTGCCTGCCTCCTCCCTGCACCTGCAGCAGAACGCCCGCCCAATGTCATCATCATTTTTACAGATGACCAGGGCTATGGTGATGTTGGCGTCTATGGCGCCAAGGGTTACGAAACACCTCATCTCGACCGCATGGCAGCTGAAGGACGAAAGTTTACCCAGTGGTATGCTTCCCAGCCGGTTTGTTCAGCGTCCCGAACTGGCCTTCTCTCCGGTTGCTACTCCAACCGCATCGGTATCAGCGGAGCCCTGGGACCGGGCAGCCGTATCGGCATCAATCCGGAGGAGACGCTCCTCCCAGAACTTTTCAAGTCCAAAGGCTACGCCACTGCCATGTTCGGAAAGTGGCACCTAGGTGATCACGAGAAGTTCCTGCCTACGAATCACGGCTTCGAGGAGTATTTCGGTATCCCCTACTCTAACGACATGTGGCCGGAGCATCCCACGGCGAAACACTTCCCGCCACTTCCACTCATCGAGGGCACTGAACGTCTCCGCTCGGCTGACGAGCACGATCAAAAGATGATGACCACCTGGCTGACCGCCCGCGCCGTCGACTTTATCAATCGCAATCGCACCAAGCCGTTTTTCCTTTACGTGCCGCATCCGCAGCCCCACGTCCCACTCTTCGCCAGTGATCGCTTTGCCGGCACCACCGAGAATGGCATCTACGGCGACGTCATTGCTGAGATTGACTGGTCCGTCGGAGAGATTCTCAACGCGGTCAGCACCAACGGTCTCGACGAGGTTACTCTCGTCATTTTCACTTCCGACAATGGCCCCTGGCTTTCCTACGGGACTCACGCCGGATCATCCGGCCCACTCCGCGAAGGTAAAGGCACTGCCTGGGAAGGCGGTGTCCGCGAACCGTGCATCATGCGCTGGCCCGGCAAGATTCCCGCGGGAACTGTCTGCAATATCCCGGCAATGAACATCGACCTCCTGCCCACCATTGCCGGTCTCATTGACGCCGATCTGCCTGAAAGAAAAATCGACGGCAAGGACATCTGGCCGATTCTTTCCGGCGAAGACGGAGCTGAAAGTCCACACGACGCCTACTGGTTCTACTACAAGCAGAACGAACTCCAGGCGGTCCTCGCTGACGGATGGAAACTTATCCTGCCACACTCCTACCGCACCCTCGGCGGTGGTCCCGGCGGGGATAACGGTCTGCCAGTTTCCTATTCCAACCTCAAACTGGAAGGCATTGAGCTTTATCACCTCGATAAAGACATCGCCGAGAGTAGCAATGTCGCCAAGGAACACCCCGAAAAGGTGGCTGAACTCATGAAACATGCGGAAGCGGCCCGCGCCGAACTTGGTGACAAGCTCACGAAAATCAAAGGCAGCGATCTCCGCGAACCCGGGCGCCTCACTGAGGAGGAAGGGAAAGCTCTCGACCTTCTCAATTGGCCGAACGGCAAGCCGAAGCGCTGAACCCTTCGCAATTCTCTACCGGCCAGATGGCTATCGTGAAGTGTCCGAAAAATCGCTGCCTAAACCGCAGTTTCGTGCCACATTAGCCGCCAATGCACGCTCAAGACATTTTTGCGAAGCAATCACCGACTTTCTCCTTCGAATTTTTCCCCCCGAAAACCGAAGAATCGTCGCAGGCGCTTTACGAAACCATCTCCGAACTGGAAGATCATGAACCGGATTTCGTTAGCGTCACGTATGGTGCCGGCGGCTCAACCCGTGAGCTCACTAATGATCTCGTTGTGCGTATCAAAAACTCAACTTCGCTCGATCCCATTCCACATCTCACCTGCGTTTGCCACCAGGAGTCCGACATCGAGTCGATCCTGACCCGCTACGCCGAGGAAGGTGTCAGCAACATTCTTGCACTCGGCGGCGACCCACCCCGCAACCTCGAAAACTACAACAAGGCTGACGATGCCTTCAAGCATGCCGCCGACCTCGTCCGCTTTATCAAGAATTTCTCGGAGACCGGCAACCATTCGGACGGCCGAGGTTTCGGCATCGGTGTCGCTGGTTTCCCGGAAGGACACCCTGGCACACCAAACCGCCTCAAAGAGATCGACTACCTCAAGGCCAAGGTAGATGAGGGCGCTGACTATATCGTGACTCAACTCTTCTTCAGCAACGAAGATTTTCACGACTTTCGTGACCGTTGTGAGCTGGCTGGGATCAACATTCCTATTGTCGCCGGCATCATGCCCGTAACTTCGACCAAGGGCATGGAGCGCATGGCTGACCTCGCTGCCGGTGCCCGCTTCCCGGCCAAACTGCTTCGCGCACTCAATCGCGCCAGTGGCGCCGACGCCGTCGAAAAAGTTGGCATTCACTACGCCACCGAACAATGCTCCAATTTGCTAGAGAACAATGTCAGCGGGATTCATTTCTACACACTGAATAAATCCCACGCGACGCGCGAAATCTACGCCAACTTGGGCATTCGCACCTCCGCTGCTCTCGGCGCCTAGTCCTGATTCAGCATGAAGAAATTCCCCTGGCGCAGCCTCCTTTACGCGGCCGTGTTAGGTTACCTTCTGCTTGACCTTAAAGTCTTCAACGGACCGCTCAAGCGATCCTTCACTGAGCGTCGGGACGAAGCCGTCGAGGCTGCGAAGAAGCATCGCTGGGTAGCGATTGTGAATCGGGAACCTATCACCAGCGACCAGCTTGACGTCGCAGTTTTCCGCCATCTTTATCAGCGAGGCAAAGACTACTCCGAGATTCCTGACAAGAACCTCACTATGATTCGCCGGGCCGTTCTCCAGTCGCTCATCGACGAAGCCCTAGTGCGTCATTATGCCGACGGCGAGAAATTTACCGCGCCGCAGGATGAGATCGATAACTTCATCGAAGCTTGGGAAACACAGTTCATCGACGATGCAGATCTGGCCGAACGGTCTAAGCTGCAAAAGCTCTCACTAGAAGAGCGCAACGCGGAGCTCGCCCGTATCTGGTCTCGCAAGCGCTGGCTGGAGCAGCGGATCGAACCTGGTGTCGATGTGACAGACCGGGAGGTTCGTGAATGGTTCGACGCTAATCGGGAAACCGGAGCAGGATTTGTAGAGCCAGAGAAAATCAGGGCACGGCAAATCTTTATCAGCACTGTTGAAGACGACGATGAGGCGCACGAACAACTTGCCCGCGACATTCATTCCGGGTTGACCAAAGGGGAAAAATCTTTCGAAGATCTCGCCAGGGAATTCTCCGAGGATCCGCGCACCGCTAAACGCGGCGGAGACCTGAACTGGTTTGCCCGCGACCGCGTCTCAAAGAAGTTTTCAAAAACAGTCTTTGCCCTGGAAAAGGGCGACGTCAGTGAACCCTTCAAAACCGACATCGGTTGGCATATCGTCGAAGTCACCGACTACCAGCCCGCACGCCCGGTCGAATTCCAAGACGTTGCTGATGAGATTCGTTTTCACCTCGAGGCCGAACGTAGCGCGGACACGATTAAGCAGCTCATGAAAAAGCTGCGAACCGTCGCGAACATCCGCCTGTTCCCGGAGCACATCTAATCCCGAGGCGCCCGATTCCTCGAGCGAAATTCGGGAGGTCGCTTGCTGACCCAATTTACGAATCGGGCAATTTCCTCGTTTCCCCTCAGAGCTTCGATCGTGTTGTAAACTCTCGCCAGTTCGGTCTCGGAAAAACGGCTGTGAATCTTGCTATGACAGATTGTGTGCAGCACCGCAATCGGCCCATGCTTTCCGCCGCGAAGTTTTGGCACCAAATGATGACGACTCTCGAGTTCCGGCGGGATCGGCCGGTCGCAGAGCGGACAAATTTTCCAGTCTTCAGAGCCTGACATAGGGTAACAGTCCCTGCACACCGCCTTCACGACCAAAGCCGCTTTCTTTGTAGCCACCAAAAGGACTCGTCGGGTCGAACTTGTTAAAGGTGTTACCCCAGATCACCCCGGCTCTGAGCTGGTCGGCCATCTTAAAAATGCGACTGCCCTTATCCGTCCAGATACCGGCACTGAGTCCGTAACAGGTGTCATTGGCCCGGGCCACCGCCTCAGCAGGCGTGCGAAACGTCATCACGCTGAGGACCGGTCCGAAGATTTCTTCGCGGGCAATGCGATGGCTCGCGCTGACGCCGGTAAAGAAAGACGGACGGCACCAGAACCCTTCCCCCGGCAACTCACAGCTGGAAGCATGCAGCTCAGCGCCTTCGTTGAGCCCGGCTCCAATCAGTTGATTGATCCGGCCCAATTGCTCCTTCGAATTGATCGCCCCTATGTCGGTATTCTTATCGAGAGGATCACCAACGCGGAGAGTTTCAATGCGCCGCTCGAGCCGTGATACGAACTCATCGTGGATTGACTCTTGGAGAAGCAGGCGACTACCGGCACAACAAACGTGCCCCTGGTTGAAAAAGATCCCGTTGATCACTCCTTCCACCGCCTGCTCTATCGGAGCATCTTCAAAAACGATATTCGCCGCCTTACCGCCCAATTCGAGCGTCAGCTTTTTCTCCGTGCCCGCCACCGCTGCCGCGATGGATTTACCGACCCCAGTTGAACCAGTGAACGCCACCTTGCCCACATCCGGATGCTCCACCACAGCCGCGCCAATCTCACCGGCACCGGTAACAATATTTACCACTCCCGGTGGAAGCTGCGCTTCTTCGAAAATTTCGGCGAGGTGCATGGCCGTCACCGAAGTCGTCTCTGCCGGTTTCAAAACTACCGTGTTTCCACAAGCTAGAGCCGGAGCAATTTTCCAGGCAGCCATCAGCAGCGGAAAGTTCCACGGAATGACCTGCCCGGCCACGCCAACGGGCTGAGGCGATTTCCCGGGGAACGCATAGTCAAGTTTGTCAGCCCAGCCGGCGTAGTAGAAAAAATGAGCTGCGACAAGCGGCAGATCGACGTCGCGACTTTCCTTGATCGGCTTGCCGCCGTCCATCGATTCGAGAATGGCCAACTCGCGGGCTTTCTCCTGTATGATCCGGGCAATTCGGAAAAGATACTTGCCGCGCTCGGCACCTGACATAGGACCCCAGACTTTTTCGTAAGCCCGACGAGCACTGCGCACCGCCGCATTCACATCCGCCTGCTCCGCCTTCGCGATGCGAGTCAGTTGTCTACCCGTCGCCGGATTGACTGACCGAAAGTGCTTCCCGTTCTTTGGAGCCACGAACTTGCCGTTGATGAATAATTCATACTTCGATTTCAAAGGAACGGGTGTCGTCTCGGGCGCGGGCGCATATTCCCATCCTCCTTCAAACTTCAATTCTGCCACGTTCTTACTCATCCTAACCAATCATTATAACCTAATACTCAATTACTGCAGCAGCAGCGCATTCATCCATTAGAAAAGTAATCTGCGCTTTGATAGTTTCCATCGACCAACTTGGCGAGTTGCAGTTCCACATCGCCAAGCAACGAACTCGCGCCAAAACGGAACAGATCCGGGGTCAGCCAATCGTTACCCACTGTCTCCTTCACCATGACGAGATACTGCAGTGCCTGCTTCGCGGTTCGAATTCCTCCAGCAGGCTTCACGCCGATCTTCTTTCCGGTAGCCAGGTAGTGATCCCGGACTGTCTCGACCATCACCAGTGTTACCGGCAACGTCGCTGCCGGCGAAACCTTACCGGTCGACGTCTTAATAAAATCGGCTCCTGCTTCGATGGCTAATTGGCTCACCAGCCT
This sequence comes from Verrucomicrobiota bacterium, assembly GCA_002862135.1. Taxonomy (GTDB): domain Bacteria; phylum Verrucomicrobiota; class Verrucomicrobiia; order Verrucomicrobiales; family DEV007; genus Arctic95D-9. The sequence goes on from PKCI01000155.1 coordinate 21,825, forward strand.
GACATTGTCATAAGTTTGCAGCTCTCCGGTTTCAAAAATCACCTTCAGGTGTGCTTTTCCGCAGGCTTTTTTCACCGCGGCAATTTCATCGAATACCTCAGCCAACCCACCTTCGAGGAACGTCCCTCGGCTGATCACCATATCGATTTCAGCAGCACCGGAATTCACCGCATCTTTCACATCAGCGAGACGGAGCTTGAGAGGATATTGTCCTGAAGGGAAACCCGTTGCCACGGAAGCTACCGGAATTCCGCTTCCCTCCAGTTCTTTGACGGCATGCGCCACCTGGTTTGGATAAACGCAAACAGCGGCACAGGGCGGGCAGTCATACTTCGCCAGCATCGGCTGGCGGGCCTTGCGGCAAAGATGAATCACCTTGCCTTTCGAATCTGCTCCTTCCAGCGTGGTTAGATCCATCATCGCCACGGCCATCTTGAGACCCTGAGTCTTGGCCTCATTCTTGATAGAACGCTTCGTGAACTTAGCGGCACGCTCTTCTACCCCGATCTGGTCAACGCGGGGCACAGGGAATTTCAAAGCAAAAGACATAGTGAAATGCGAGGCCGGGTCAGTATCCCCAAATCAGCACATCCTGACCATATCTTTTACGAGTTGAAAGTAGAGATAAAAAAGCCCACGCCATGAGTAGCGCACCGTCTCCGCAGTTTCCCCGGGCTCAATCAATCCGGCGTCGAGATTGTGTCGAATCTGCTGACCAGTTTCTTTCTCAATAAGAGACACGAGCGCTTCAGCCTTCTCTTTTACCACGAGGTCTTCTACCTTAAGTGCACGTAACCAGTCGCGATGAGATTCCAGCAAATCCTCGAACGACTCTGAGTGCGGTTTCTGCCGCATCAGCACATCTGGAGCAATCTTCATCGGGCTGCTGAAAGGAATGTCTGTCGTCCGAATGATACGCCCGTCGTCGAGACGCGAAGTCACTGACAAACTGACCCACCCCACGCCATCCTGTTCGGACAGGGAAATGGCGGCTTCCGCCTTTTCACCTTCATGTTGAAAGAGTCGGTAAAACTGGTTCATGCCGTCCCAGTCCCAACCGGTGTCGGCCACGTATTCAAACCCAGCGGCCTCAACTTCTTCAGTCAGTTCCGTCAGGGCCGGGAAGCGGGAATGTCCGGGAGGTGGCTGCTGCTCAAGCGGGCGTCGAACTGGCAGACGGACATGACGAACCCGCGTCAAAAGCTCCACCCACGGCAGCATAAACCACAGCATAAGGCCACAGACACCGGCCAGAACGCTCTCGGTCGGCAGGTAAAACGCGAGAAAGGTGGCCGCAAGAATCCCTAGAGCTCCCAACTTGCGGAACATACGATGGTTAAAACTGCGAAGCGCGACGGAGAATACCACCACGCCTAGGACGATGAGCAATTCTGTCATGAATGGGTCAACTTTAAGAGGGCGCAACCTACCCGCCAACTAACCGAGCTAAAAGTGGAAATTTCGCGGGACGGAGCTGGCAGCTCACTCCGCATTCAGAATAGCAACCAGCTCAACCTCGAGGGCACCAATGATATCGTTGTGTCCTGCCCGGCGCACTGGAACAAAATCGACGACCCGACCGGACTCATCCCGACCGGCCAGCGCCTCGCCCATTTCATATGGAACAAGATTATCCGCATCGCCGTGGAAAATGGTGACCATTGAATCGCCCCTATCCACCAACGCGTCGATCGAAACTTCGTTGTCGTAGTGGTGGTTCAAAAGTTTGGAGAGCAAGCCTCCCACCGAACGCTCCGCCATCGCCTGCATCGTCGTGAAAGGTGAAACCGCTACGACTCGATTCCATCCATGGCGATTGGCAGAATCCAGCGCGACCGCGCACCCCAGCGAATGGCCCATTCCACTCGACCGATTCATAAGTGCTTCGGGATTCAACGCCAACTGCCTTGCCACAACCGGGATGGCATCATCAACGGACTGAAAGATCGCCTTTGGCCCCGGTCTCCCGCTGTTGAAGCCATACCCCGGATAGTCGAACAGGACGAAAGCATGATTGGCTGAGGGGTCCGCTTTCTCAACCAGACTCACCCAGTCCAACGCTACGGAACCATTGCCACCAAACAACCACCAGACCCGGTCTGGAAAGCTCGCTCCGTCCCGCTTCAGTAAATACACCCACTGCTTTTTACCGTCCGAGTCATAGGAGTGGGCCGTGACTTTTTCAAGCAGGGGCGTATTCGCCACATAGCTCCGCGGAAAGTAGATCATCCTCCCCTGACCCAGGAAGAACATCAGGAGAAAAAACAGGACCAGTGCGAGGATGACGAGCAGGAACACTTTCATCGATTGCGGAAAATCAGCCTCCGAAAAAGCCTTCCGGCGCGCAAGACCAAACCTGGACAACCCTGAAGCTTGTTAATCTCTGCCACTACTCTTCCTTACGACGAAAGATGGCGACATGACGGTCCACTGACTTGCCCTCGGTTTGCAGTTCGCGTGTCTCCGGATTGAACTCTGTTCGAATCAACTCTCCGCCGAGGCGCTGAATCGCTTCGAGGGCCAACTCGTGCTCCTTATCGAAGTAACTTGTGATAATCAACCGACCGTCATCACCGAGCTTGGCCAGCGCCTGATCGTAAATCTCTTCCCAGGTCCTCGCGCTGTGCCAGTAGTTTTGATGTCGCATAAAGACGAGGTCAAAGTCCTCCCCCATCTCCGCGTGTTGATCCAACTTACTGGCATCGCCTGTCATGAAGTCACATTCGCGACTACCCGGACGATCTTTGAATTCCCTCTTACCGCCATAGCGTCGCTGCGCATCCGCAATTTCCCGTGCACGCACATCGATACCGGTCAACTTAACCGCACTTTCGGAGGGCCCTTTCAACTCAGCAATGAAATCCGTCAGGACCTCTGCCTCCCGGCAGTCCCCGCAGGCTACGTCGAGCACTCGTGCCTCATCGCGCTTGGCGAGGTGGCGGCGAACGGTGTCGGCATCATCACCCATGACCCTGCGGAGCATTTTCCGCAGATGGGCGAGATCTTCCTCGGTTTCAGCCAGGTATTTCCGGGACATCAGGCGAACTATTCACCCTTATGCGATTTTTGGTAGTGCTCTTTGAGCACGTCGCGACCGAAGTCACCGTCAAAGTCGCGCCAGACCGCGTGAACGTGCTCGGCACCATTCTGAGTGTTGGCATACTCGAGGAGGAAGGTCGGCCCCTGAACGCGATAGTAATGCCCCTCCTTGGGCTCAAGCCCACCGGCCCAGGCAAAGACGATCTTGTCGAGACCGGCTTTTTCAATAGATGCCAGCTCTTCTTCAGCCACCTCTTCGCGCACGCGTTCGACATAAACTCGAATCAGCTCCATCAACTTGGCCTGCTGATCCTTGTTGAGATCGCCGTAAGTGATTCCCGCGTCACCGAGATGTTCGACAACCGGCTCTGCCGTGGTGAGGATTTCCTTGGGAGACTTCTCCTGGAACACAGCCGTCCTGCGCTGCTTCTTGGAAAGGGATTTCACCAGTTCTCGGGCCACGTCCTCTTCACCGGCCAGCACCTTGAGACCTTTGCGGGGCCCTTCGTGAATGATGCCGGGATTCGAAGCAAAGAAGTTCGGCGTCGCTGACGCCACCTTGCCATCGGCGATAGTGAAGTTCAGGGACATGTGGTGCCCTTCGAAGGCCCAGGCCCAGTCATCAGAAGTCGGGTCGCCGAAGATGGCCACATAGTACATCTCGGTGTCGCGGTGATCAGCATTCTCCAGTTCCCAGAGCACATACTCGAGGCTCATGATCTGCGTTGCGGTCAGCATACCGCGATGACTCAAGCCGGTGCTGAGCAAGGCGTAGGCGAGATGACGCTGATCAGGGCGCATCGACTTAATGGTGACGCCCTTGCGAGCCTTCTCTCCTTCGAACGGCTTGGGCACAAACGCCCAGTTCTCACGTTCAGGGACGGTGAACTCGAAAGTCGCCGTCTTTTTCTGCTCTTTGTTGAGAGAAGCCAGCCACACCTGAGCAGCGGCGGCCATGTCATCGGCAGCCTCGTGAGCGTTCGCTGTTGAGCCGCCAAGCAGCGCTAGTGCGGGGACAAGAATCAAAAATCGTTTCATGAGGCGCTAGTTAGCCAAGATTTCCCGGCCTCGGCAACGGCGCAATCAGTTGACCTCCTCCGTTGGCAGAGCATTGGGGCCACTCATGAAGAACTGACAGAGGATATCCTGCCCGAGTTCCCATCGTAATCTTTGAAAAGGAATGAAAACCATCCTCATCACCGGATCCACCGATGGCATTGGATTAGAGACCGCTAGAAAGCTCTTTTCGCTCGGTCACCGGGTGCTTCTGCATGGGAGAAGCCAGGAAAAGCTCCGCGCCGTCATTGAAACTCTGCAGGACTTTCCCGGCTCGGGTCCGGTCGAAAGCTATGTCGCTGACCTCTCCCGACTGGTTGAGGTCGAATCTTTTGCCGCTGCCATTCTGGAGAAGCACGATCACCTCGATGTCATCATCAATAACGCTGGTGTTTACTCCGCCCCCGTTGCCACTACCTCAGACGGACTCGACCTTCGCTTCGCGGTCAATACCATCGTGCCCTACCTACTCACGAAACGACTCCTGCCCCTGTTGAACACGGAAGGTCGCGTCATCAACCTTTCCTCGGCTGCCCAGTCGCCGGTCGAACTGGAAGCTCTGCGCGGCAATCGACCGATCAATGACGGCGAAGCCTACGCCCAGAGCAAGCTTGCCCTCACGATGTGGACGGGAGGTCTTGCGGCTTCCCTCGGTGACATCGGCCCCACCCTCATCGCCGTGAATCCCGGTTCTTTCCTCGGCAGCAAGATGGTGAAGGAAGCCTACGGCATGGCCGGAAAGGATCTCAGTATCGGCGCCAATATCCTCACCCGCGCCGCTCTCGATGATGAATTCGCCAACGCCTCCGGCAAATATTTCGACAATGACGCGGAGGAGTTTGGCTACCCGCATCCTGACGCCCTTAATGCAACCAAGATGGCCAACCTCATCGTGGAAATCGAAGCCATCCTGTCCGCCAAGCTTTCGGCGTAGCGATCGCCTTAAAATGGCCGTGTAACCATTCGGCTTCCCCTCCCGTCTTTAATCACGCAAGCTGTCAGCAGGGCTACATTGCTCAAAATGCTTATTTTAGGTACAAAGAGGACCGTCTGCGTGGTGGAAACCGAAATACCAGAGTCCGAGTGGGTCGCTCGCGCCACCAGTGGCGACGAGGATGCTTTCCTGCACCTGGCCAACACCTATCGCCCCCGCGTTTGGGGAACAGCTTCCCGCTTCGCCCGCTCCCGCGCCGAGCTGGAGGACCTCACCCAGGAATTGTTCGTCAAGATCTGGAAAGGACTGCCCACCTACCGGTCCGATGCTCCTTTCGAGAACTGGCTCATGACAGTGACGGTGCGCGGCTGCTACGATTTTCTCCGCAAGAACCGGCGTCGTCGCGAGAACGAGCAGCTCGTCGATCCACAGGAAAGCCGTGGCGCCCAGGACCCACAAGCGAAACGGGAATCCAGCCGCCGCGAAGCGTGGGAAACCGTTCAGTTGCTTCTTGAGCAACTCAATGCGAAAGACCGAACCGTCATCACCCTGCTCGACCTCGAAGAGCGGGGCGTCCGCGAAACGGCCGAACTGACCGGTTGGAGCGAATCGAATGTCAAAGTGCGCGCCCACCGGGCCCGCAAAAAGATGCGACAGATCTACGGCGAATTAGGATTGGAAAAATAGCGAACCATGAGCACCAGTGATCCCATCACCCGACTGTTCCAGGCTGCCCGCGGCTACCTGCCCTCGGGCCCGTTTGGCGAATCCCGCGAGTACGGATTCGAGACGCGACTACGAGCAGCGCTCGCCGAAAGAGCTCCGTCAGCTCCGTCAGCTCCGTCAGCTCCGTCAGCTCCGTCAGCTCCGTCAGCTCCGTCACTAGCCGAAGTAATTTCCAGCTTCTCCTGGCGCTTTTCCTTCGCAGCCGTTCCACTGCTTGTCATTGTCGCGGTTATTTTCACTTACCAGACCCAGGGCGCCCTTCCTGTCGGAATTGAGGGTTTTGTTGCTCAATGGTCTGAGCTCATTCCAGTCGGCTTCTGAATTCATGCCCGAAAAGAAAACCAAACTCAAAGCCGCTTGCGGCATCGTCATGGTCTTTGGCTCAGGATTCCTCTGCGGAGGATTAGCGCTCGCCTGCCTGCTCTTCTGGTATGTTCCGCTCAGCGAAGGCTGGAAAAAGGACGAATCCAAGCAGTTCATCACCAAGCACATCGCCAATCGACTGGACCTCACCGAACAACAACTGGAGCAAGCCCGCCCCATTATTCACGAGGCGATCGAAAAACGCTATCAGCGACTCGGCAGCTTCGCCAGTTTTGATTCCCAGGTGAGAGCGGACGCGTTCGATGAACTCAAACTGATTCTCAACGATGATCAAATCGCCACAGGCGAAAAGATGCTTGAACGCTGGAATCGTGGCAACGAGCGCAGGCTCGATAGGAAATCCGAGTAGCCGGAACCCCTTGTATGTCACTGATTCCGCCCGCCCTGTCCCAAACATCTCTCGCGATTTGCCTCATTCGAGGCTCTTAGTCCTCGTCCAAAGTGACGGAGAATTCCCCCGGGTTTTCGTTCTCCGCGCCGGCCTGAAACGGGCTTTTGTCCCCGGACTCCTCGGCATTTCAACTATCGACCTGCATGTGGCGTGATCCAGCTCATCAATCGCGAATTCGGCAATCATTCTCACACCGAGGACGACCTTCTCTCCGGTCTGACCGCAGCCCTTGCGCTGGTTACTGAAGCGGTCGCCTTCGCCATCATCGGCGGGGTTCAACCACTTGTGGGTCTCTACGCCGCCTTCATCGACGGGCACATCTACCTGCACGGTCGCGACAAGAAACTCCACTGTATTGACCTGACCAAAGGCGAAGCTAAATGGTCTACCTACGAAGATTTCGGAGAATACTGGTCCATGATTCAGAAAGGCAACCGCTGCTCGCTCTCGACCAAAAAGGAATACTGGTCCTCTTTGAAGCGTTTCCAGAAGCCTTCAAGCCACTCGACCGACGCGAGATCTCCCCAAAAGATACCACATGGGCCCACAACGGTTTGGACGGTAACCGCGTCCTCATCCGCTCGTTCAAGGGTGTCTCCGTCTGGGAGTGGAAACGACACGATTGCGGTCTGGCTGCGGTTGAGCACGTTACTATGGTCACCAGCGAGGCGGGCTTTCGCTAGTCTTCCGCCTGCGCCCTAAAAGCCGCCTCGGCCACAACCAAGTCACCCGGCACCGTGATCTTCAGATTTGGATCCGGATTCTCGACCAGTTTGATCGGGTGACCAACGGCTTCGAGAGCAGAAACTTCGTCAGTGACGAGATCACCGCGCTCGATCACGGTTTCGTAGGCTTCGTGGAGCAACTCGAGTTTAAAGATTTGCGGGGTTTCCATGCCCCAGAGATTATCGCGGGAAACAGCACCATCCACCTCTCCTCGATCGTTGCCACGTTTCAAGGTGTCGGCCACGCGATGAGCCAGCGTTGCCGCACCGGTTTCCGCAGCCGCGGAGGCGCATAGACTGATGGCCCGGGCACTCACCAGCGGGCGGGCACCGTCATGCACCGCAACGAGATCGATTTCCCCAGCCACCCGTGACAGGCCGGCATGGACAGAGAGGTGGCGTTCCGCCCCGCCTTCGATCACTTCGACAAACTTGTCGAGACCAAGACGCTGCGCCGTCTCCGTAACCGCCTCGATTTTCTCAGGGGACGTCACCACGCGGATTTCAACAACCTCCGGGTAGGACTGGAAAGCCATCATTGAGCGAGCCAAGACAGACTCACCGTCGAGATCGGCTTCGAGTTTATCGAAACCCATCCTGCGACTGCTTCCGGCAGCGACGATGATGGCGGAGATTTTCATAGTTCGTCAGAGCCTCTTGCTCTGAGCAAGAGTCGTTAACCAAGCTTCGACATGACGGCCTGCGAAAGCGTCTTACCGTCAGCTCGACCTGCCGTCTTCTCCTGAACGATCTTCATGACCTGACCCATTTCCTTGCGGGAAGTGGCGCCTAACTCGGCGATAGCAGCTTCCACGATGCTCACGATTTCCTCCGAACTCAGGGGCTCGGGCAGGTAGTCGTTCAGCACTTCGATTTCCGCCTTCTCCTGGTCGGCCAGCTCGTCGCGGCCGGCAGCTTCATACTGCTCAATGGAATCCTGGCGCTTCTTCACTTCTTTTCGAACAACAGCCATGACTTCGGCATCAGTCAATTCGGCATTGGCACCGCCTTTTTCAATGGCGGCGTTCTTAATAGCTGATTTGAGCATCCGGACGGTATTCAGCGCGACGGTGTTTTTTTCCCGCATCGCCGTTTTCATGTCTTCCGTAATCCTTTGGGTTAATTCGCTCATGCGCTAAACTACCCACGATCCATCAATTCGCGACGTGAAAAACAACCCTTCTTCCAACACCCCAAAACCTCCCGTCAATGTGGCTGGGCGCATCTGGAAAGCCTTCCTCGGCCTTGGTATCGCTATCGCCGGCTGGGTCTTTGCCCTCTACTTGTGGGGTTCCTACGAGAGAGCCGCTGTGATGGACAGTTGGACAGAAGTCCCCTGCCTCATTGAAGCGACCAACATTGACGACTCTCAGCTCAACCAGCGCGGGGTGCCAAAATACATTCTCACCATCACTTACCGCTATACCCACGAAGGCAAAGAACGCATCAGCGACCGCTACAAGCGCCTCCCCACCGAGAGCAGCGATCCCCGCAAGGTAGAGGCCAAGGAGAAGAAATATCTCGTCGGAGAAGAGTCAGTTTGCTACGTCAATCCCGAGAATCCCGACTTCGCCGTGCTGAGGAAAGACAGCAAAGCCGGGCTCTACTCTATCTGGTTCCCCTGCCTGTTCATCGTTGGCGGAGCCGGTATGATTCTAACGGCTATCCTCCGTCGCGCCTGATTCTCATGAAAACCGGACTCCTCATCGATCGCGATTTCTGCGACCACGATCCCGGAGCCGGACACCCGGAGGCCCCCGAGCGCATTGAGGCCATCATCAAGGAACTGGAAGAAGCCAACCTGATTGAAAACTGCACTGCCATTCCCAAGCGCAAAGTCACCGACGATGAAGCTCTCCTCGTTCACACTGACGAATACCTCAAAGTCGTCCACACGGAAATAGACGGCACCCATTCCGGGATTCTCAGCACAGGTGATACCAATTTCGGCCCCGCCTCTCTCGAAGTGGCCCGCAACGCTGCCGGTGGATTGCTTAATGCCGTCGACGGAGTCATCGGGGGAGCGTATGACAACGCCTTCTGCGCGGTTCGCCCTCCCGGCCACCACGCCACCCAGAGTCGGGGAATGGGGTTCTGCATTTTTAACAACGCCGCTATCGCCGCGCGCTACGCAAAAGAGCAGTATGGCCTCGAGCGTATTGCCATCATTGACTGGGACGTGCACCACGGCAACGGCACCCAGGATATCTTCTACGAGGACGGCAGTGTCTTCTATTTCTCCACCCACCAGCACCCCTGGTATCCCGGAACTGGCTCGAAAGACGAAACCGGGATCGGCCGCGGCGCCGGAACGACGCTCAATGTCCCTCTCCCTGCAGGTTGCGGCATGGATGAAATCGGGGCCGCCTTTCGCGGAGCCTTCACAAAGAAGATGAAGGATTTCAAACCTGATCTCGTCATCATCTCCGCAGGTTTCGACAGCCGCCTCGGTGATCCGTTAGGACAGCTTACTCTTTCTGACGAAGACTTCGCCAGCCTCACCGGAATCCTTACCGAACTGGCCGGAGAGTTTTCAGCCGGGCGCCTCGTTTCTGTTCTCGAAGGCGGCTACAACCAGGCCGGACTCGCTCTCGCTGTGAAACACCACATCGAAGCCCTCCAGAAATCCTGATCTCGTGTGATCTCGAACCTGCTGGCACCGCAGGTGATCGCCACCGTCTCTCCGTACAGGTCGTAAAAACTCGCTTCCATTTCAGTAGACTGCAGGAATCCATCAAATGGGGATCCCTCGCAGTCGACAATGACGAAGCCGCGGAATCGCTAATTGAAGGATCCGCAATCTGGAGGATTCTTGTTTCATGTGTTTCCCCACTGCCCTTCTCGCCACTTGCTTGTTCTGCACGCTTACCGCGTTCGCAGTCACGCCTGAGGAAATCATCGCTGAGATGGAAAAGATCCAGGGGGAATACGGGATAAAATCCGCTTCCATCGGATTGTGCTTCATTCCTGTCGACGGTGAACCTTCCGATGCCGTAGGTTATCAACCCGACCTCGGCTTGATCCCGGCTTCGACAATGAAGGTCGTCACCACGGCGACCGCGAATGAAATCCTGGGGCCGGACTTCCGATTTAAGACGGAACTGCAAACCGCGGGAAAGCTCGACGAGGAAGGCACGCTCACCGGGCATCTGATCATTCGCGGCGGCGGCGACCCCACCCTTGGATCTTCCAATCTCAGCTCAATTCTCTCGAAGTGGCAGGCCGCGCTTCGCGAAGCCGGCATCAAAAAGATCGAAGGATCGATCGTGGGTGACGCGACTATCTTTGGCAATCAGCTCATTCCAGACACCTGGCAATACAATGACTTCGGCAATTATTACGGAGCCGGCGCCTGCGGCCTGACTTTTCACCAGAACCTCTTCTACTGCTCCTTCCGACCGGGCAATGTTGGCGCTGAAGCTAGGTTTGTCGGCACCGATCCGGAACTGCCAGAAATTCAATTTATCAATGAAATGCGCACCGGCACCTCCGGAAGCGGTGACCGGGGCTACATCTACGGACTCCC
>PKCI01000194.1 GCA_002862135.1 Verrucomicrobiota bacterium
TGCCCCTCGATCTCTTCCCCTTCGCGAGGGGCACGAATCTCACCGGTGACCTTCGTCTTCTTTTCTTCCGAATCAGCAAATCCAAGATCAATGGAATTGAGAAAACAGAAAATGAGGGACAAACAAGCAGCGTGGGAAAATTTCATGAGATCGAATTCAAGTTCATAGGTTTTACACTTCCGAGACCCTAATTCGGAAAAAACTTCCAAATGTTGAGGCGAAATCCTCTTCTAACTACTGATCTGCCTCGGCCCCTTCTGTCAACTTTTATGATCTAACGGACACATTTACCACGAACGAGTCAAACCATAAGAAAGGGCTGAACCCAACCGGATTCAGCCCAAAGTCTCTTTGGATTATTCCGGCTCAGACCGGATCAGATCACTTGATCTCAAACACTGAGATCGTACCGCTCACTTCACTCGCGACCACGAGTAGGTTCTTGCCGTTGGCAGAATGGGAAGCCGGGATAAATTCGAGATCCTCTGGTCCGAGATCACCGGCCTCCGCAGTTTCAGGATCAGCAGAAAAGTCACGATGATTGTGATAGCTGATAAACTTCGCTTCGGCTGGCACAGACACATCGTAGATCATCACGCCGCCAACTCGCTCCAATCCGATGAAGGCAAGGTTTTTGCCGTCGATTTCCCCGACCACGACTGCTTCTGGTTCAGGACCTTTGTCGTCACTCCGGTCCTTGAAAGCCGACTCGTCATTGGTGGAGTTGAATCCTTCGCCGAGCGTTTCCGCAGTGACTGTTTCGAAGTCATCGCCCGAGTCGAAGACGAGATTCCAGTCTGAATCCCAGATAGAGAAGGAACGGCCACCGAACCCATAAATCTCATCGAAGTCTCCGTCACCATCGGTGTCGCCCATGGTGGTTGTAGTCTTCATGCGGCCGAGGTTTTTCTCGTCCTGAAGTTCTTTTGCATTTGGGAATGCCTTGGGGTCCAGTTTGAGCTTGGCCACTCGAGTTTCCTCGACGAAAAACTCTTCTTCTTCGCCATTGTCGTGTTCAACGAGATACTCACGAGCATCCCCTTCGTTCGCTGTCGCAATAAACGTCTCGCCGCCAACGACAAAGGATTCGATGCCGTCTGGTTGATAGAGACCTTTTACTGGCCATGTTCGAATCTCAACGGAATCTGATTCATTAGAAGCATCAAATCCGTTACCTTCCTTGGAGTAGTCCTTGCTACCGAGCCCCTTGACTCCTGTCGCCTTCATGGATTTAAGGTCGACGGTCACCACCGCATTGTTCTCCTGGCAAACCACCCAAGCAGTTTTCGAATCGCCTGAATAGGCCACGAACTCAGGTTCAAGGTCCTGAGCGACGGAAGCACCAGGACCAAAAATTCGGGTGTTTTCGTCAGGCTTGAGATCAGCAAAAGAAACCTGCGTTACCTTTCCCAGCTTGCCGGAAGCGACATCAATCACGGTGACGGAACCCTCAGGGTCAATTGTATACTCATCGTTGGGTTCACCTTCGTTAGCGACGACACAGAGATTACCATCAGGAGTGAAGCTCAGGTTGTCAGGAAGTGGGCCAGAGGCCACCGATCCCACCAATTTACCTGCGGTGGTGAAAAAAACTACTTTCCCTTGAGCTTGCTTATCGTCAGCAGCGACCGAAACGGCTACCAGATTACCGTTAGTGCTGACACAGGTCGGCGACTTACCGAACTCAGAGATGTCAAGAGTTTGGGTCAGCTTAGCTGCAGAAGGATCATTCAGGTCGATCACAGACACATTTTTCTTTTCTCCATTGATTGAGAAGATCCTTTTTGTCGCTGGGTCATAGTCGACCATTTCAGCTGCCCCTTCATCAAACGCTCCAAGTTTTACTGTGGAAAGGTGTGTTAGTTCCTGCCCACTGACCCGCATAAACAGCGCGAGAATGAGGAACGCCAACAATAAGTGAAAGTTCTTAGTCATCGGCCGTGAATACCGCGGTCACAACAACTGCTCCAGTCCCGGAAAGTGAACTTCCTGTCACCAACTCATTTTACCGATCAAACGAAAGAGATTTTCCAATTGCATGCCCGCTTTGCGAGCTTCCGCCATTGTCCTTATTTCAGCCCCCCAAGAGACTCAATCCATCGGCTTATCAAAGCGGCACCTTTTTCATCCACCACATAATGATTTCCTAATAACGGCATTTTTCCTGCCTCAGCCGTAGCAATGCGACGATAAATCTCAGAGCGATCCGGGTCACCCGGCGCCACCAGCTTCGCCTCTTCGAGAGGAACCCCGGGCAGCCCTACCAGGGGGCGCCCATTGATGAGTTCAGTTCGGTCATTAGGCAACCAGCTAATCAATTGAAAGGAGGCACGCCCCCCTAATCCGGTTTCGCGATGGCAGTGAGCACAGTTGACGTGCAGATAGGTTCGCGCCCGATCTTCCAGACTCGCCGTTTCATCATCGATCGCTGGGAATGATTGGTGTTTAGAGATATCCCTCACCACGTTTGCGTTCTGAAACCAACCTAGTTCACGCATCACTTCGATTTGGTTTCGCTTAGCACCACCGAGGGATCGGTAATCAAACTCACGATTGAGTTGCCCCAGTGTCAGGCTTAGCCCAAACATACTGCGTTGTGTGTGACAGGCTGTGCACTCAGCTCGGCCGGGGAATCGCCACTTCTGCTTTAACTCGTATTCCCCACCTTCTTTACCACTAAATAATAGCTCCACTTCGGCCCCCTCTTCAGGAACTAATTCAGCCTCAGTCTGGTCCAAATTCCATCGGTAGGATAGATAACGCCACTCCCCTCCATCCTTCAGTGAAATCTGGGTTTCAATGCGGCGTCCGTGCAACGACAGGGTTTGCATGAGCAATGAACTGGATGGCAACTTCCAGCGATCGACTCCCGCCAGGGTGCGCGCATTCTCCAGTTCGTTTTTTCCCTTCACCGCCGGTGGAATCATCTGAATTTGAACTTTCTCCTCGTCAGTTCGGACGGCAATAAAACGCTCCGCCTCTGCTCCATCCCAAAAGACCGGATGATTAATCTCGTAGGGAAGCAATCCGGGGTCTACCTCGTGCTTTTCGGTAGAAGTGAATAAACCCGTTTCACTCAGCTTGGTCGGAATCGGCTTCAATTCCCGCTCAGGAGCTCGGCGCAGTTTGAAAAGCCCGCGATCGAGGGCCAACACAATGACCTCTTTGTCAGGCGTTTCACAAAACGACACTACCTGCCCTTTCAGGTCCGCGATGCGACGCAAACCAATAACCTCATCCCCTTTCATCGAGAACGCCCAGATTTTCTTCGTGAGGTGACAACCGTAAAGGTAGTGATTCCTCAACTCCGGAAACTGGTCACCGCGATACCAAAGGCCACCGATGACTGAGCGCAGTTCCTGGTGGGATTGCTCCACAATCGGAAGGGTTTGCGTTGGATTGGGACCAGCGAGGGGGTTGCTGGGTCGAAAGGGGTGACTGCCCTCAAAGGTGCTCCAGCCGAAATTTTCTCCTCCGCGCACCCGGTGCACCATTTCCCAGTCTTCATCCCCGTTGTCGCCCAACCAGACCTCGTTGGTGCCGGGGTGAAAGCACATCCGCCAGGGATTGCGCAAGCCGTAGGCCCACACCTCGGGACGAATTCCCTCGACGCCCACCCAGGGATTGTCCTCCGGAATTTGATAGGCGAGATCACCACCCTTTCGACTGACATCGATTCGGAGGATAGACCCTAACAAGTTATCCGTTTTCTGGCCGACATTATCAGGATCTCCCGGGGTGGAGCCATCACCGCTCGTGATGTAAAGCATCCCGTCCGGTCCAAAATCAAGATCTCCACCTCGGTGCCCCGTAGCAGGCCATTCGAGAATCATTTCTTCTTTCTCCGGATCGAGGAAAAACGGATTCGCAGGATCCATCTCGAACCGGGTCAGCCAGTTGAAGCCGTCATCCGGAGTCAGCACGCCGGAACGCAGATAGAATTCCGGCGTGTTAGGAAAATCTGGATGGAATCTCGCGCCCAGGTTTTGACGATGCCCTTTGACCTCGTAAGCCAGGTCGTCAGGAACACCCAGTTTGATCAGAAAGTCGCGCTCTCCGGAATCTCCGTTTAGATGCCAGATACTGCCATTTCGCTCCAGCACCAAATAGTGCTCTCCTTTCACCCCGGGAACCGGAACCATGCAGAGCGCCTGTTCCCAGGCAATTTTCCCATGAAAAGACTCTGGTTCATAGGGGAGCGGATCCTGCCCGGTTCCTTCCAATAGAGATCCCGCCCACGGAGCCACCGCGGGGAGTGACTCCCCGGCCACCGTAACCAATCTCGAACCAGCAATCAGCGTAACGACTGCGGAGAGAAAAAGAAAACGACGAAAAAAAGGTGTCGGCATATGGAATTCATACAATGCCGCCGCAGGTTTCGCCATACCCAAATGGCCACTTACGGCAGTGAAACGCCAAAGAAACTGCCGAAAATGAACTCTGTTCCCAGCCCGGCAATCAAGGCAATCTCAGCCAGAAGCAGCAGGCGCTTTCTGTCCCAATCGCAGATCAACGCACCCATTAGGAAGATCAGAAAAACGGATAGAAGCGAGAAGGGCAAGGCGGTAAACTCGAGCAAGGCGACGTAGGCCAGCAGCACGAGAAAGCAGAGCACCCCGCGCTTCAGATCAACCGATTCATCACCCAGCGACTCACCGCGATGCCTCCAAGTGGAGTTGCCCACCACGATCAGCAACCCGAGCGCGACGACGGCGATGTAGGCGGGAAAATTCGGAAGTTCGTTCTCCGCTTCCACGGCGAACGATTCCAGAAGCGTGACACGGTCGGCCACGCGCTGTCGAACCGCTTCTCCATCCGAGAAAGTGGGATCGATGGCCTGCTCGGCAAGACGCTCCTGAACCTCGGGATATTGCATCGCCTTCTCGAGCGTTCCCGCGATCAGTTCCTGAACCTCGAGCGGAGTGCCTTTAGGTGCCCACCAGTAGTAGGCATTGCTAGAGGTGACGTCGACGCCCTGCTCCACGCAAGTCTCCACTCCAGGGAGTTCCGGGTGCGGTTTTTCAGATAGGCAGGCCAGCACGCGGATATTCCTGTCAGCCAGCGTGCCCTCCGGCGAACGGAACTTGAGATACTCCGCGAGGGAAAAGATGCCCGCATCAAGATGCTGTCCGATAATCTCGGTGTATCGAGTCTGCCCACCGCCTGAGGTGACCAGATTGAACTTCGCACCTGGATGCGCCGCTTCCAAATTCATCGCCGTGAAGTGGGCCGGCGAGCCGATGTTTGCCCCGAAGCGGATTGTTGCAGGTGACTGCTTGGCTGCTTCGAGCAGATCCACAATCGTTTCGTAAGGCGCGTCCTCCCGCACAATGATGAGCAGCACAATTTCGCCGGTCTGAGCCACCACCTCGAAGTCCGCCGCCCCAAAGTTGGCCGCCCCTGAGAGCTCGGCGGTGATCATCGATTCGTGGTGGCAGAGAATGCGATAGCCGTCCGGCCGTGCTTCTTTGACCAGTCTGCTACCAATCGTTCCGCTGCCTCCCGGTTGGTTGAGCACCACGAAGGGCTCATCGATCCAGCCCTCATCAGCGATCACTTTGATGACGGGGCGAACAAAGCTGTCACTCCCGCCACCCGCATCATAGGGAATTACAATCTCGATGGGCTTGGAAGGATAAGAATCATCCGCCTTCAGCAGCGCCATCGCCTGGGCCACCTTCCAAACAATCAGAACGAGAATCACCAGGATCGCAATACCGTGAATAACGCGCCTCATAATTCCGCCTCCTTTCGCTGAAAGCGGGAACGCAGCCTCGGTATCAGCAGCATGACCACCGCCATGAAAATGAAGGTCGCCGAAATCGGACGCGTCAGGATGGGCAGCCAGTCGCCATTGGTCGACATGAGCCCGGCGCTCAGCTTCGTTTCCGCTATCGGCCAGAGAACAAACCCGATCACGAAAGGCGCCAAGGGAATCTTGACCCTCTCGAGCAGAAACCCAAGCACCCCAAAGCCTAACATCACCCAAACATCAAAGAGGCGATTAGAAAGAGCGAACGATCCAATCACACAGAACAGCACAATGACCGGCAGGAGGTAGGCTCTTGGAATCGATGCCATTCGCGCAAGAAAACGCATCGATCCAAACATCACGATGACCATGACGACGTTAGCCAAAAACATCGCACCCATGATGGTGTAGACCACGACTGGACTGTCCGTGAAGAGACGTGGCCCGGGTTGCAACCCGTGAAGCACCAAGGCGCCAAGCAACACCGCCTCCACCACACTACCGGGAATACCCATCGCAATCAGCGGAATGAGAGCGCCTCCGATCGTTGCGTTGTTGGAAGCCTCCGCCGCGACGATTCCAGGTTCGTGACCGGTGCCAAACTTTTCCGGTTCCTTGGAGGTGCTGCGAGCTACCGCGTAGGCCGTGACTGATCCAATGTTGGCCCCAATGCCCGGCAGGATCCCAATCGATGTACCGATCACCGAAGAGCGGATCATGTTGATGAGATGAGACGAGAAATCCTTCCACCGAGGCAGGATGCGTTTCTTACCCAGCCCAATCGCCCTCGGAATGGCACCACCCGACGTCGTTTCCTTGAGAATCTGGTTCATAGCAAACATGCCCACCAACACCGGGACGAGCTCAAACCCGTCATTGAGAGCGGTTAAACCAAGGGTGAGCCGAGGCTGCCCTGTGGCTGGCGAAATCCCCGGCATGGAAAAGAGAATTCCCAGCACCCCGGCCAGAAGCGAGCGTGAGAGCGACTTGCCTCCGATGCTCGCAATCAACACCAGCGCCATCATCACGAGCGAGAAATATTCGAAGGGGCCAAACTTGGTCGACAGCTGTGCGATCGGTTTTGAGAGCAATACGAGGAACCCCCAGGAGATCATGCCACCCATGAACGAAGCCATGACGCCGAGAGAAAGGGCGCGCTCCGGTTTACCGTTTTTTGCCAGGGGATAACCGTCCAGCGTGGTCACGATGGACGCCGGCGTTCCCGGCATGCGCAGAAGAGTGGAAGTGATCATGCCACCACTAATCGCGCCCACGTAGATGCTGATCAGCAGGGTCATTGCGTAACCCGTGTCCTGCCCATAGGTCAGGGGCAGGGCCAACGCGATCAGCATGGTCCCAGTCAGGCCGGGAATGGCGCCAACAAATACCCCTAAAGTTGTGCCAAGCACGACGAGAAACAGCCCCATCGGACTGCAGAGTTGGGAGATCGCTTCCTGGATGGGCATTTACCAGTGACTAGTAATTAGTCTTTAGTCTTTGGTCTTTAGTCACCTCAAATCGCACGCCTTTTGGAAAAGCTCATTTTACGGGCGTTCCGACGGCTGGCAGATTATCCACCATGCCGGCCTTGGTGCGACGAAGTTCGTCGATCGCCTGACTACGAAACTTTTTCAGAGTCTCCTGGTGGACAGCAAGTTGGGCGAGATTGACCACTTCCTCCGGATCGTCGTCCATATGATAGAGCTCCTCGGTCTCACCTTCGATCAGGTTGCGGATGTATTTGTATTCCCCCTCACACAACATGACATACCACGGAATGCCGGGACCATGAATCAACCTGGGATCACCGGCCGGAGGAACGTTATTCGTGTCGGAACCGAATTGTTTGGCAGTGTGAACCAGCAATGCTGGGTATTCCCAGGCCTTATCTTCAGCACCTAGCAAAGGGCTCAAATCATAGCCATGCATTTCCCAGGGCAACTCAATGCCGGCCTGGGCGAAAAAGGTTGGCACAATATCGACACCAGCGATGGGCTCTTCAATCACCCGTCCGGCACTTTGATCCGCGATCGCCCCCGGCATGCGAATAATCATGGGTGCCTCCACATTGGCCCGATAGGGTGCTACCTTGGACTTGAAGCCCTTCTGCCCCCAGGCAAAGCCTTGATCTGACGTGAAAACGATCAACGTGTTTTCGTCCTGCCCCGTTGCCTGCAGCGCTTCAAGCAATCGGCCAACACCTTCATCGATCGCAAGAACGCCCTGCTGATATTGCTGGACCCAGTCCCGCAGCGAACGACCCGGCATATCCTTCATCCCTACCGGGCTGTCATCTCGCACTTTCCTCTCCACAGGCTCACCGTTTTTACCCGGCTCCCAGAATTCCATTTCCTGAATATATTTGGGCTTATCCGGGCGCGGTGGATAAATATCAGCCGGGACTTCAACCATAGCATCCTGATAGTCATCGAGGTGACGTTCCGCGGGGGTGAAGGGTCCGTGCACGGCTCCATAGCAAAGCCAGAGGTACCAGGGCTTACCCTCCTCCCTGCCTTCACCGCTGATGTAATCCACAGCCCAGTCAGTGTAATTATCAGTGGTGTAACCCTTGGTCATCTTCGGCTTGCCGCCGTTCTTCACGATGAGTTGGTTGTCGTAGTAGTAGGGGGAATTATCCACGTATTTGGGGCGGTTCCAGACGATCTGGTAATCCCAGTCCCGGCCGAACCCGTCATCAGCTCCTGTATGCCATTTCCCGATATGTGCAGTGGTGTAGCCGTTTTTACGAAAGACACTCGGCCAGAAACGACACTGCTCTGGGTCGTAAACGCTTCCGGGGTATTGCCCTTCCATCCGCATGGATTCGATTCCATGCTGCTGAAGCCCGGTCAGCAGCGAGGCTCTTGATGTCATGCACCAGGATCCGATATAGGCGTGCTCAAAGCGAACTCCCGCCGCCGCCAAGGCATCAATGTTAGGTGTATTAACCCACGAATGAGCCTCTTCATAACAACTCACGGTTCGCGTCGACTGGTCGTCTGTGTAGATAAAGAGAATGTTAGGCCGATCAGCAGCCTCAACAGAGACTGCGAGGCATCCAAGCAGTCCCACAAGCGAGTGAATCCAGAGTTTCATAAGGGGTCCCCATATATCGAAATAAGGGGCTGAAAGCGAAACAATAATGCGGTGATCATTTCCATCGAAAAACTACCTTTTCTACGCCACAATTGAGTATCCATTCCTCATGACCCACGCCCTCGGCGAACAGTTTGAAGCCACCATCCTTGAAGCCACCGGCGCCTCCAGTCTCATGGTCGTAGAGATGATTCAGGAACTATGGAGCGGCTACGGCAAAATACTGCGTCTCTCTTTAGCGGGGGGGAACCGTGAAACGGTAGTCATCAAGCATGTCTCCATACCCTTCGAATCCCGTCATCCCAGGGGGTGGAACTCGAATTTCTCCCATAAGCGAAAGGTATTTTCCTACCAGGTCGAGACAGAGTGGTATCGCCAATGGAGCACGCGTTGCGACGAACATTGCCGCATCCCCAAGTTTCTCGCCTTTGACCGCGACGTCGATAATGTCCTCGTTGTTCTCGAAGATCTCGATTCCGTTGGCTACCCCGCTAGGCTCTCAAGCCTCTCTATCTCTCAGATCCGAAATTGCCTGACCTGGCTCGCAGAGTTTCACGCCACCTTCCTCGGAGAGAAACCAGAAGGACTCTGGGAAACCGGGACCTACTGGCACCTTACCACCCGGCCAGAAGAACTGGAGGCTCTCGATGATGCTTCCCTCAAAGCAGCTGCCTCAAAGATTGACGAAACGCTCAGCGCCGCCACCTACCAGACTTTCGTTCACGGCGATGCCAAGCTGGCCAACTTCTGCTTCTCCGCCGATGGCACACAGGTCGCTGCACTCGACTTCCAGTATGTCGGTGGCGGCTGCGGGATGAAGGACGTCGCCTACTTCATCGGCAGTTGTCTCGACGAAGCCAGCTGCGAAGCCCGGGAAGAAGAACTGCTGGACGCCTACTTCGAATCGTTTTCCGCGGCACTGCACAGGCGACGGCCTGCCATCGAAACCTCTGCCGTCGTGTCCGAGTGGCGTGAACTTTTCCCGGTCGCCTGGACGGATTTCCATCGCTTTCTCAAAGGCTGGTGCCCCGGCCATTGGAAGATCAATTCGTACTCTGAACGTCTAGCTCGCGAGGTCGTTGTGGCACTGAAGTAGCCACTTAATCTGGAAAACGAAGTTCGTTAGCAGCCAGGGGCCCCAGCCAACTTTCTTGAAATCGAACAAAAACAATTCACCTTCATCTGGCCAATCATCTGGCCAATCATCTGGCCAATCACCTTCCCATTACCCATTGGTTCGCTACCCACGGCTTCATGATCTCGCTAGTTTTAATGAATTTGATCAGTCTGATCATTCTTGGTCTCTCTGCATTCCCTATCGGATATCTGATCCTCAATCGGGCCCAACTGCGATGGACCACCTTGGAATCAGTGGATCGAAGTAACCGGTTGTTTGCCATTCTATTTCTGGGCCTGAGCTGGTCCACTCTTTGGCTCTACTTGTTGATATTCACCCCGTTGGACTATCACTCAGTCCACATCGTCGCCGCCATCAAGCTTGGCATCGAGATAGTTGCCGCAATTTTTGCGCTCTATATCTTTTGCAAACACCGGCCAAAAAAAACAACCAATCCTGTTAACGATAGCGGTTTGATCTGGAATATTCTAGGCTACTGCCTTGCCATCGCATTTGCATGCGGCAGCATCTATCTCCATCCCACTGCCATGGATAATGCAGCCCTGTACTGGCTTGCTTTCCAAATAGTGAGCAGCAACTTTGATCCATCAACAGCCCAAGGCTCTCCGTTCTACATCAGCTGGCTTATATCGCCCTCTGCCCTTCTCTCAAAGCACTTTATCATCGGCAATATTGCTGTGGTCATGAAGATGGCAGGAGCGCTCACCCTCTGGGTGACAGTTAAATATTTCTGCGGGCTTGTATTCACGCTTTCAAGAGGGCCAATCGCTATCCTCATTACCATCCTTATCCTCGACTCGTTCATCGGCGACTACGGAATCTTTAAATCCGGTAAGGAGTCGCCAATTGGAATGCTCTTTCTGATCCCGATTTTGGGGCTGCTGATCAACAACGATCACGATAAGTCAACCACTTGGAAATTACCCGTTCTCCTGGGATTGTTTTCCAACCTCGCTATTGGTTTCGCTGCTGTCACCATACCCTATCTCGCCATTATCTATGTGCTGTTGCTCTTTACTGGCAAACTAGGTCTTCGTTGTCTGTTTAGCCTAGCCGTGACTGGCGCTCTGACCATCCCGTTTTCCTTCGCCACAATGCTCCATATCAACATGGCGCTTCTGGTAACCGTCTACTGGACTTGCTGTATCGTTGGTGTCTTCCTGCTGATACGGACAGGAGGATTCAAAAAGCTGCAAAGCAATACCTCTGATGCGCGCACAGACATGGCATTTTGGTTAACTACGAGTTCGAGTCTGGTGAGCCTCATCCTTCTGTTCATGCTTCTTCCGGTTGCCTACGAGCCGCGCCCGTTCTTTCCCCTAGACGGAGAGTCAGACATGAAAACTCTCCTCCTTAGTTTACCGCACTTCCCTCGATTCGCGAAGGTTTGCAACGTCATCGCATTTTTCCTGATGTGGCTTATCGCGATTCGAGGCCGAAGACTTGGCCTTGCACTTTTTCTCAGCTTTCCCTGGATCGCACTGGCGACAGTGGTTGTTATAGCCAAGCTCCAAATTACCAATCTCCCATTCTCCCCCCAACACCTTTGGGACTTGGCCAAGGATATTCCGAACTGGTGGCTACCTGTGTATTATGCAGTCAATACTGCCTGGCTGATCCACCTTGCGCAGCAAATGATTTCTTCATGGATTCTGAAGAAGCGCTTCCTAAACGATTCTGCCTCCGGTATTGCAGTCGCTATGCTCGCGATGTTCCTGAGTTATTATTCGTTATCTTCGATGTTCAAAGACTTCTATCACTTTAATCGCAAACCTCTACATCTCGGTGCAGTCTTTCACCCGCACAAAGAGTTTTGTGCTGCCGCTGACTGCTTTCACCAAGTCCTGAATCTTCCTCAGGAGAAGCTGATTGATTGGTCAGAGCGCGGGCTCTGGGCAAGCACAGAGGACGGGGCAAAGATGTTTACCGAGAACTACTACGCATACACATGGTCGTTCCATTCTGTCGGTGGACGGGTCTACCAATTTGCACCTGAGTCCGTTGGCATTCCTTTCTCAAATCTCGACGGACAATGGCAACTGGCGATGCTCGATCAAAAGACTGCTGAATCAATTGCACCCGATATCGATAAACGACTGATCTGTCAGATCACGGAAACCTCAGCAATCTATATGGTTGGCGACGCCAAAGCCTTCAATGTAGCAGCTGAGGCAATCCTTCCACTGGTGAGGTAGAATCCCCCTGAATGAAGCTTACGCCTCAGAATCTGGAAACCCTTCACGACCTCGCTGTCACAACGGCGACACAGGCAGGGGTTCATATCCAGTCACGGGTTCACAACCACAGAGGCCCGCAGGCCAAAGACAGCGGGGACACCCCCGCCTCACAAGTCGTCACAGAAGTTGATCACGAAAGCCAGGACCTCATCCTGTCACGACTAACCGATTCAATCGTCGATTACGAACTCGGCCTCCTCACCGAAGAAAGCGAAGACAATTCCAGCCGACTCGAAAGGGACGCCTTCTGGTGCATCGACCCCATCGACGGAACGCTCCCTTTCACCGAAGGAGTCCCGGGTTACTCCGTCTCCATCGCCCTCGTTTCGCGTGAAGGAAAACCATTGATCGGAGTGATCCATGACCCTGTTATGAAAACCACATATCATGCCTTCCTTGGCAGCGAAGCCATGCGAGACGGTAAAGTTATTTTGTCAGGAAATGAATACTCTGCCAGCCATCTTACCTGGACCCAGGACCGGAGCATGAAGAAGTCAATCGGCAACGCCCGGGCCCGGGAGTTCCTTGAAGAGCTGGCCTATCGGGAAGGCTTTGACGGATTAAAGATTCTCGATCACGCCGGATCGGTCCTCAACGCCTGCTGGGTCAGCCAGAACCAACCGGCCGTCTACTTCAAGTTTCCCAAGCCTACCCAAGGAGGGGGATCAGTCTGGGACTTCGCCGCGACTGCCTGCCTTTTCAACGAATGGGGGCAACCGCCTACTGATATCCACGGCGAACCACTCAACCTCAATCCCGAGGGCAGCACGTTCATGAATGAAAAGGCCGTCGTTTACGCTTCCAGCCCCGAGCTGAGAAAAGCAATCCACGAGTTTTATCGAGACCTCAAGGCCTGATCAATCCATCCGAAAGACGAAAACGTAGTAGGCTCCTCTTTCATCACCATTTTCGCTCACAAATGTGGTGAGCAACTGGCCTTCTCCTGCTCCCAGTTCCAACTCAAAGGAAACTGACTTAGCGCCTTCAGCAATCTCCGTCTCCAACTTCTGCCCACCCACTTCAAGAATGGCCTTGGCGGCATTAATCGCGTGAATCGCACCGGGAGGTCGCTCCATCAGGGTAATTCGATACCTGGCATTTTCAGCAACCTTGATTTCCCACGGGCCATTGAAAAGCGGCGCTTCCTTAACCACATCCTGGTGCCAAGGAATCTTGTCAGCATGCCAGTCGTGAGCTGTAAGAAATGTGGGATTTGCCTGATTCATTGAACCTACCGTGATGGGTACTAGAGTATTATTACGAACAGCGACTTGATCCCACCAACGCTCGTAAGCTTCGAGAAGTTCCCTGGCTTTGTCAGGATTACTGGTGATAACATTGGCTTCCTGGCCCCTGTCCGTATTGAGCTCATAGAGCTCTGTCCGGCCAACCAGGCGATAGCTTCCATCGATCACCACGAAGTCCTTATATTTCTCAGGAACAGGGATTCGCTGATTGTTCACGACCAAGATGCGATCTACCCACGCTTCACCGGGGTTCTTCAGCAGAGAAACCAGGCTGCGACCATGGAGAGGAGGTCCACTTGCCCGCTCCACTCCGCACAATTCCATCAGGGTCGGCAGGACGTCAATATGAGCCGCCGAATGCGCCACATCCTTGCCGCCTCCGACTCCACCCTGAGGCCAACGAACAAAAAAAGGAACCCGGTGACCTCCTTCGTAAATGGACCCCTTGATGCCACGCAAACCTGCTGTGAAGTCCTCGCCTTCCTTTGGATACCATGGACCTGCCGTCCCGTTATCGGTCATGAAAATAAAAATCGTATTCTCCCTCAACCCCTCGTCCTGCAGGAACTCCTCGAGCCGGCCCATGTTCTCATCAAAATTGACTAACATGCCGTAATAATCGGCCCGGTTCTGAGAGAACCCCATCTCCACAAAAGGCTGTGAGTACTTCGGATCCACGAAGTATGGGCCATGCGGCGCGTTTGGCATCAGGTAGCAGAAGAAAGGCCCATCCTTTTGTGACCTCATAAAGCTCATGGCTTCATCGAAAAAAGCATTCGTGCAGTATCCCTTCGTCTGCTTAGGTAACCCGTTCAGGAAATATCGGTCATCGAAGTAATCGTTACCCCAGAGATCCGGGGTTTGGCCAACGCCGCCCCCGCCGTGGTAAAGCGCGACATCGAAACCCCGGTCATGCGGGCGGCAGGGATAGTTGTCTCCCAAATGCCACTTGCCGAACATCCCCGTCGCATAGCCGGAGTCCTTGAACACATTAGCCAGCGTCACTTCTTCTGGATGTAGAAAGTGCCGCCCCGCAATGGTGTGCCAGACGCCGGTGCTGAGTGAGTAGCGACCGGTGATTAGGGCCGCCCGGGTCGGCGCACAGGTAGGGTCGACGTGAAAGTCGGTGAAGCGAATACTCTCGGAATGAAGCCGGTCAAGGTTCGGCGTCTTAAAATCAGGATTGCCGTGGCACGACAGGTCCCCGTATCCCTGGTCATCTGTCATCACGATAACAACGTTGGGCTTGTCGTCTGCCAGCGAGATCGAGAGACCTAAGAGAAGGGCGGCAAATGAGAGAATCAGTTTCATGACCAATGCGGTGAGAGCGTAATTACCGGGAGCGGAAAATGCGACTTGTAACAACCTCGTGGACAAGGTCGTGAAGCCCTTTTCCTTCTTCCAGCGACACTGTGGCGATTTTTTCGATTTCTTCACGGTCGAGGAATCCGGGCTCGCGGCCGGTGCCGTAGGTCAGCAGCTTCTCGGTGAGACTTCTGGAAACCAGGTGTTTGCGTTCCAAAATCATATCTTTCAACCCCACCTCATTCTCGAAAGAGTCACCGTTCACCAATTCACCGGAAGTATCGATCTCAGGTCCTCGGCCGGCTCTACCGTCCTTCGGGTAATGGGTGCGCAACCCACCGATCGGATCGTAAATTTCGAGAGCAAATCCCCACGGATCAATCTTAGCATGACAATCGTTGCAGGCAGCCACTTCACGATGCTTGGCCAGTTCTTCGCGAATCGTGGTGGTGCCGCGCGTGTCCGGTTCGATCGGATCTACATCAGGCGGCGGAGGAGACGGCGGCGTGCCGAGCACACTCTCCAGCACCCAGATACCACGCACCACGGGTGAAGTCTCGACCCCGTTAGCGGAAGCGGTGAGGACACTGGCGTGACCAAGAATGCCGTTGCGTCGCATTTCAGCCGGCATTGCCACTTTGCGGAAGTGCTCGCCCTCCACATCGGTGAAGCCGTAGTGCTCGCCGAGGCTGTCATTCAGGAAAGTGTAGTCCGCTTCGATGAACTCAGTTATGGGACGGTTCTCTTCGAGAATATGGGAAAAGAGCATCTTGGTTTCTGTGCGCATGGCGTCCTCTAGGCGGCGCCCGAGGTAGGTCGGAAACTGCTTCGTTCCGGGAGGCATCAATCCGAGTTTGTCGAGACGCAGCCAGGCAGTGGTGAAGTTCTTAGCCAAAGCATGGGCTTTCGGGTCGGCCAGCATGCGATCCACCTGCGCCGACAGTTCCGTGGGGCTGCTGAGTTCTCCGGACGCAGCCGCGGCCAGCAACTCCTCATCCGGCATGGAACTCCAGAGGAAGTAGGAAAGACGACTGGCCAACTGATAATCGTCCAACCTGGGACGGCGATCCGTATTGCCCTCATTCAAGAAAAGGAAGTGAGGCGAAGAGAGAATCGCACTGAAACCGGATTTCATCGCGTTCTTGTGATTCTCCCCAGCTTCGATGGAGTCTTCCAC
The DNA here is from genome assembly GCA_002862135.1 of Verrucomicrobiota bacterium. Taxonomy (GTDB): domain Bacteria; phylum Verrucomicrobiota; class Verrucomicrobiia; order Verrucomicrobiales; family DEV007; genus Arctic95D-9. The sequence goes on from PKCI01000194.1 coordinate 15,953, forward strand.
ATACTTCACGATGTGAGCGATCTCCTCCATCTCAACGGGACGGCGGTAAGCGCGGTTGGCCAGTTTTAGCATGGCGGCCGAAATGTCGACTTTGTGTGGTTGAAGGGTGTCCCCGACCAACTCGCGATGATTTGCCGGCGGCCATTCCTCATCGAGCGGCCCTTCGATCACCATGTCATACAAGCGGATCCGAGGGCCTCGAAAGACATAGGAAGCCGGCACCACACTGGCATTGTGCTTTTCTACCACTTCATCCGTGATTTCAATGCCTTGCTCCCGCATTTCATCAACGCGAGTTGGCGTCCAGATGGTGGATTCCGGATGATAGTTTTCAATCATCACGCGGACGTGTCGCTTGGATGCCCCGGGGCCATTGATCCAGTTTATAAACGGCACGCCACCCTTCGGCATCCAGGCCTCAACCGAATAGGTCCCGACCTCATTGTCCTTCAATTCGAACACCTCAATGATGTTGCGACCGCGGGTCGTCGATTTCTCCAGCGCTCGATAATTGTCCCCAAACCACACCCCCATTTTGATGGGCTGCTTCAAATCGATTCCGAGCAATTCTGGATCATAGCCGTGATCGAGACGCCCTTTGGCTTCTGCCTTAATCGTGATGCGGTAGGTGCCGGCCGCCGAAACGCCTCTGCCCTGCATGCTCTTTGGCACATTAGGGCGGCGATCATCAGGAGCACCATGACCAATGTCCACGTAACTGGCATCCTCGGCGAGAGCGCGGTAAGCGACCGCACCACGATAAACCGGCCCTGAGGAGAACTCTGTCGGCTTGATTTCGAGGCGCTTCACTTCGGGCTTCTCCTGACCAAATACCAGGGCCTGATCAAGATAGTTGCGAGCCGATTCCAGGTAGAGACCCATCTGGTATTCGGACAACACTTGAGTTTCTCCGACCGTAGCGAAGCCATGCTTGGTTTCGTCCACTGGGAACGCTGTGGTGGCATCATACACATCCGGATGCACCCCTAGCAGGTCACGCATCGTGTTGTTGTATTCGTAGCGCGTCAGGCGACGCAGCACGGTTTCATTCGGTGCCAGTGAAGCAGCCTCTGCGGTGAGGTAGCGCGTGATCTCCCTGATGACGGCTCGCTTCTCATCATCACTCGGTTGAGTGACCCCATCCTTCTCCGGCGGCATTTCACCCAGGTTGAGCGAATCGAGAATCTCCTCCAGAGCGAGGAACGAATCCATGCCATTGGGATCATCGAGAAACGGAAGAAAATCGCGATCGCCTTTTGTCGTCAGATCATCGTGACACTCAAGACAATAGCTCTCGACAAATTCAGGAACGCTCGGCGAAAGCAGAATGGTATCTTCGGCGAAAGCCGAAACAGTCGCCAATAAACAAAGAGCAAAGAAGCAACGAATCATGCCACCTCCAGTCCGGTCAGCGTACCGGTCGACGTATTGAACTGATTGATCTCCATGCCGAAGCGCTGCAGCATCGAGAGGTAAAGATTGCACGCCATCGTCTGAGTGCCGCGCGACTTGTCCTTCTCGTAGCGAATGTGCTGCCCGTGCTGGAAGCCGCCACCTGCAAGAATCAGAGGCAGATCCTTGTTCGAGTGAGAACTCGCGTTACCCATGCCGCTGCCGAAAAGCGTCATCGTGTTATCGAGCAGACTCCTGCCATTTGGCTCCTCAACGGAACGCAACGTGTCGAGGAAATCAGCGAAGGCTGCGGTGTGCACTTTCTCAATAATGGAAAGCTCCTCAATGTAACTCGCCACGCGCCCATGGTGGGTGAGTTGATGATAGCCTTTCGTCAGAGGCAACCCCCCGGAGTTATCGCCGATCCCGGAAACCTCGAGCGTGATGACCCTGGTCGAGTCGGTCTGCAAGGCCAGCGCGATGAGATCGTAGTAAAGCGGAAGACGCTCTACGAAATCGAAGTCATCGGCTTCCGCCGGCAGTTCATAGTCGACTTTAGGCTTGGGTTGATCGAGCCAGGCCTGTGACTGGGTTAGTCGCTTTTCCAAGTCCCGAACTGAGGTAAAATACTGATCCAGCTTCTCCTGATCTGTTTTGCCGATCTGGCGCTTGAGTCGATCCGCGTCAGTCTTAACCAGGTCGAGAATGCTCTTCTGACGAATGTGCGCTTCTTTGAGCAAACCGAGATTCTTGGCTTCTGGCTCCTGGAACAACAGCGAGAACAGCGTTGAAGGATCTTCTACCGGTGGGATCGCTGCGCCGGAGGCGGTCCAACTGAGACGATTGCCGATGGAAGTGCCACAGCCCATCTGCATCGAGGAATAGCGCGTCGCTGTGCCGACATGCTCGGCCGCCTTCTGGTCTACGGTGATATTGCCCTCTGCAAAGCCCTTCGAATTTTTCGAGAGAATACCCGAAAGAAACGCGTGCACCCCGCCATGACCCCCCACGCCTTCCTGGCCGTGGTCGAGTTGGGACAGAATCGAAAACTCCTCACGATGACGCTCCAGCACTTTAATCTGTCCTGGCAGGACGTAGTCAGTGCCTGTTTCCGTCGGGAAAAACAGACTCGGCACATAGCCGAAGTTGTTGCCCACGCAGACCATTCGAACGGGAGTCTCATCCGCAACGGTAGCCCCGACTTTTCCGGTCATGGCCTCGAGAAAAGGCAGCGACATCATCGTGCCACCCGCTCCGCGGAGAAAGTAACGTCGATTCAAAGGAGCGCGTGTGAAATTCATAGGGGAACAAATATTCTACCAAACCTTGTTTTGGAAAGGAGAAGTGTTTCACCTCAATGGAAACACTTCTCTTCGGATTGTTCAATCCAGACCGCCCCGATCAGCAGACAGCATTCAACAGATTCGGAGCGCCGCGCAGAAAGACGGGGTATAACGACGTCAATTAGGTCACAGACCCAACCCTGGTGGGCAAAGATTGAACAAAAACTAGATCCCGCCTTCGGGGGCGAAGCGCACTTGATCATCGGCCGCTTTCAGCTCGGCGCGAAATCCGCCCTTGAGCCGGCGACGATCAATCGAGAAGGTGATCTCCTGACGTCCCTTCTCCAGATCGACACCAGAATAGAAGCCCTCTACCTGCTCGCCATTCACGTAGAGGAGGACGCCGTCAGACTCGTTGAGCATTAATTCCACTTTTCCTGGCACCTGGACATCGACCCAGGCTCGGGCAAAGACGCGTTTCGCGCCAGGAAGATTCAGGTCTTCGGCAGGAAGCTCTCCGTCTACTTTGCTGTAGGCGGGGATCCATAGCTCATCGTCACCGGGAATGTGTTTCCCTTTGCCATCCTCCAGCACGCGCCACTTTCGGAATACCGGACTCTCGTCATTGGCAAAGTCACCAGGGCTGCCCAGTACCGAAAGGAACTTCACAAGATCGAGAAATTCGGAACGGCTCTGCAACTGGTCAGCAAGGCCTGCCGGCATCAGGGATGGCATTCCCTGCTCTTTTAGGATACGGGCCGCAGGGATCGTTATTTCTTTTCCGCCCTGAGCCGAGTCACTGACAATGACTTTCTCCTCACTTCGAAACGTGATCACACCCATTTGAACAGATCCATCTTCGAGGTTAAAGAGCCGGTTCTCATAGTGCTCCGCGATCGCTGCATTGGGCTCAAGAATCGATTCGATCATGTAGCCGGTCGTCGCCGCACCACCCACTGCGACAAGATTGGGCCCAATGTGGGGGCCTACCGAACCAATCGCGTGACACCCGGTGCAAGCGAGAGCCTTGCGGCGATAAATCATCTCACCTCGATAGGGATCGCCCAACCTTTCAGCGTCAGCTGTGAGCTTATTAATGTCTTCCTTCAAAAGATCCGCACTGAGCGAACCGGAATTACTATCAGGCTGAAACACCTTGGCTAGGGCTCCAGGCAACTGGCCGCTGGAGCGATGAAACTCAGTCACCCGGGCTCTCACATCGGGATGAATCTGCACATCCTCGAGGGCTGCGATGAGAAGGCTACCGCCCTTTCGCTGCTTAAGGAGAGACTGAATCGAGGCCACAGGATCACCGTCACCCGGTTGCTCTGAGAAAATCGACGAAGCCACTTCAATTCCGGCATCCACGTCCTTGGCCGCCAACCCGGCAAGCGCCAAGTAACGCGTCACAATGTCGCCGTCACAGGCAAGGCTGCTGAGCGTTTCGAGATATTCCGTTTCTTCAAATGTTGCGAGAGCCAGCGCCGCCGCCCGGCGAACCTGTTGACTGCGCGATTCATCTTTAAGCAAACCGGTCAATTCGGCGCCTTCGCTACTCACCACCCATGCCGCAAGCGTTTCAGCAGCGAGTGTGGCGACGAGATCGCTGTCGTCCGAGAGCAGGTTGCGGGCATGGCGCACCGCACGTTTCGCGGATGGCCGGTTCAATTTGGTTGCGGAAGCTTTGAGGGCTTCCAGCAGGACCACTTTTGTCTCCGAAGAAATCTCGCCCTTCTTCCCGATCAAGGCATCAATACAGCGCCTCACATCCCGCTCGGTTCCGACGACCGGCAACTGAGCTTTAATTGCATTCGCTTCTGCCGTCGATGGAGAAGGATTGGCGATAAATTTGTCGAGGCGATTAGTGAACCCGATGCCGGCTGACGCCTCGGCGAATTCTCTGTGGGACTCTTTTGCAAATGCCAGTGTGCCAGCCTCCATCGCCGGTCGCCAGAATGTCTCCAGTGCTGCCTTAGTCTGAGGCAAGGCCTGGTCGAGCACCGAATCACCAGGGTGATCGAGCACGTTCAACGCTGCCGCGTAGGCTTCCGCACTCGGAACATAGCCGGCCGACAACACCGCTTCCATACGGGTGCGCGGGAACTCGTCTCCCGCCGCCTCGGCAATGAACGCCGCCGGATCAGAAAGCTCTCCGTGCCAGTATCGCAGGATCCGGGCCCCGGCGGAACGAGCGTGACCGCTCTCGGCGTTGAGCACCTTGGTCAGGATCTTTTCGCTGACACGCTCGACATTCTGACAGGCCCACATCGCTTCGACGAGGTTGAGATCGTAGTTCTCAGCGCTGGCATCGAGCCCATCAACCCAGTTTTCAATCGCGACGAGCGCTTCATCCCAATCGCGGTTCTCGAGTTCCTTCTTCACCTGCTGACGCACAAAAGGTTCGCCGCTGGTGAGATGTGTCACCAATTTCTCCAGAGGCACGCCCTCGACCGGCGTCGGCTTGATAAGCGGACGCTCCGTGTGCGTGATGCGCCAGATGCGGCCGTGGTCGTGATCTCGACGCGGGTCACGAAAGTCGTGCTGCGCGTGGTTGATGATTGAATTGTACCAGTCCGCCACGTAGATGCCGCCGTCCGGTCCCATCTTAACATCGACCGGGCGGAAGTTCGGGTGCTTCGACGTCATGAGCGGCTCAAGCACGTTGGCATTGTAGCCGGCACCGTCCTCGACGAACTCATAACGAATGATGGCGCGGCTTTTGAAACGCCCGCTGAGCAGGTTGCCACGAATGTCATCTCCGATGTGTGTTCCAGTCGCAAGATCACCGCCGCATTGTTTCTCGGTTGAGATGAGCGGCTTAACCGGCACGGACTTGCCACTGTTTCCCGAAGCAGGAGAGAGATGCATGATGCGCGGGTTGTTCACCATGAAGGACTGCCCCCATTCTTCGAAAACATGCCCCCAAGGATTACCCCCGGTTCCCCTGACAAAAACGCGAAGTTCTTGCGTGCGCGGATTGAACTGATAGACACCGCCGTTGTAATTTCGAATCACACCAAAGGGGGTTTCCACCTGGGCATGCAGAAAAATGCCCTCCTGGAAATAGATCCAACCATCCGGACCGCGGCGCCACGCGCTGATCGAGTGATGGTTGTCCTCAATGCCAAAACCAGTCAGGGCCAATTCCTTCACATCGGCCACATCATCGCCGTCGGTATCTTTAAGGAAAAAGACATCGGGAGACTGCCCCACATAAACTCCTCCATTGGCGAACTCGATTCCGGTCGGCAGGTAAAGACCGTCTGCAAAAACGGTGGACTTGTCGGCCGCGCCGTCACCATCGGTATCTTCGAGAATGATGATCTTATCATTCGCCACATCACCGGGCTTGAGCTGCGGGTAGGCCCACGAGCAGGCCACCCAGAGCCGCCCGCGGGTGTCCCAGTGCATATGCACGGGGTTCGCCAGCATGGGATCCGAAGCAAAAAGATTCACCTGGTAGCCGTCCAGCAACTCAAAGTTCTCCAACTCCGACTCCGGGTTGTGATTGTTCATCAGTTCAAGATTGGCGTCCTTGAGGTTCGCCGTCTTGATGCCGGCAGAGTCGACGGCGAGCGCGTTGCTGCTAAGCATCAACGCGATTGCAGCAAGCAAGGAAGGGAGAAAAGTGAAACAGAATTTCATGATTCCTGGTGAGTGAAATGCGAAGGATTAATCCGGAACGCGAGAAAGGTGCCACTGACGGGTTTTGAGTTCGATGCTGTCGCGAAGCTCGGCATCGCGCTGCTTGGTGATATTGTTGAATTCGATCACTTCGCCCGGCAGCGCCCGGCCACTGGGAGAGTTGCGTCGCTCGCCGACGATGTGCACCTGGTTGTAGGCCTTCCAACTGTAAATGAACTGACGGTTCTTATCATTAACCGCATCCCGAAGCGCTTCGGCTTCGGCGTGAGACGGTGAGGAATCAACAGGCACTCCCTGCGACCATTCCGCCGCTGTTGCGGTCGCGACGGATTCGCCTTCGATAATGAGCTCGTAGGTTCCCGGCTTGAGTTTCTCCACGGTGAGCTTGTCCCTGAGGTCGGCCAGTTGCGGTGGCAAATCCCCTTCAGTCGGAGGTGCGAGTGTAGGCCCAAACTCCTCTTTAGCGAAGAAGCTGACTCCCTTATCAGAGGACTCCACTTGATCAAGAGAGAGGCCCTTCGCCAGACCACTGCCGGACTTGGCATCAATCGTCACTCGCCAGGGCTGCTCGCGTACCGTTTCATTCTCGCCGGTCACCAGTGCGTCGAAGAGATAGCGTGCTGCCACCCAGTAGCCGTAGGAATTCAGGTGAATTCCATTGGTTGTCAGCTTGGGAGCCTCCGGTTCCTCCATGATGTATTTCATCGGTGTGTATAGGTCGACGAAGGGAACCCCGTGCTCGGAAGCAACGATACCCATCGCATTCGTGTAAGCTTCGAGCTGACCATTTCGCTTCCCGGCCATGGGAGTAAGGTGACCGCGATCTTCGTGAGCAATCGGCGAAACCAAAACCAACCTGACCGGGGTTTTGCCATTGTAATTCTTCCCATGATGGGAAGTGATGAAGTCAGCGAGGTTCTGTTTAAAATTCTCCAAGCCGTTCTCACCGTCGAAACTCTCACCCAAACCGAAGCACGCAATAATGACATCAGTTTGGTGATCAGTCAGGGTCGATTCCTCCGTCGGAAAATTGGTGGGGCGATCCCGCAGTGTCAGCATGTCCCCCCCCCAACCAAGGTTACGAATGGAGACTGGGTTGTCCCTGGTGCGCTGCAGTAGAAGCGTTTCGAGATAGCCGTGCTCGCGAATCTGATCGGCAAAGGTGTTACCCACGATGGCGACCCGGTCACCGGGCCGGATTGGTGACTCGGCAAAAGCTGCCGCAGCAGCGGCTACGAGGATGAAAAACAGGAGTTGTTTCATATCACTTCTTTTTCTTCTTATCAGCCCGCTCGATCTGCCAGGTTGTGATCTCGGTATCAGCCGGAGGCACTTCCATATCGAGGCACCAGTGCACACCGTTGATCAACATGCGGTTATGAGACTTCTCAGCAAAGTCACCGGGATGGCCAAAGGAGGTGCCTAACACCTTGCCGCCCCATTCATTCTCCCAGGCCCACGCGACAATGTCCGCTTCAGACTCGTTCACCATGATCGAACCCCAATCGCGCGTCAGCAGGCGATCGCGTCCTATTCCCTTACCGATTACGAGCGGCTCAACGCCGGGCTCAAGACGCGTCAGATAGAGCGTGCCGGGAGACACCCACTCCGTCTTTTCCACGTTCGCCAGGATCGGGTGCTTGCGCGCCGTTGGCAGAATGGAGATATCGGTTGTGCCGCCTTGGTGCACCACATAGGGACCAGCCATGGCCCTTCGCCCAAAGCCATCGTTCCATTCGTGGAGCGGGTGATTAACTGGGTATTTAAAAGAGTGGTTTGCCGTGCGCAATCCGATGAGCGGCTTGCCGGACTCGAGGTAATCCTTGATCGGCTGGAACTCCTCCGCTGGCATCTTAAGGAAACGCATGAAGAAAATAGCGAGGTCAGCCTCAGCCAGCACTTCGAGACCGGGCAGGACCTCCTCCGTCTTCTTCTCCGGGTCGCCTTCGCCGACCACCACGGTGGTTTTGAATCCGAAACGCTCGAGCTCTTCGGCGAATACGGGCATGGTCAGCTCCGGAGAATAGTGGATCGTTCCACAAACCAACACGATGTGAGGTTTCTGATCGTCGGCGACAGCCGGGAGAACACGCGCCGCAAGCAAAGCGACCAACAGAGATTTGAACAAGGTTTTCATAGTGGCTGCGCCCACTAAAGACGGGCAACAGATATGGGGTTCACGTCACTTTGTTACGAGGCCAAAAGACGTTTCAAAAAAACAGGATAACCGGCTCCGCGATCGCGGATGTTTGGTGCTACTCTGATTTGTTGAGATTATTCTGTAACAACCATCGAGTTCACGACAAGAAACAGAAAAGGATCACCATGGCCTTCAAACGAGATCGTAAACGGGAAGCCTTCGCGGCTTTCGTCCGGGAGCACCAGGCTTCCCTTCGCAGTTTCCTGCGCGTCATCGGCGTGCAAGCCGACTCCGTCGATGATCTCGCTCAAGAAACCTTCATGGTGGCCTACCGCGAACTCGATCGCTTCGACGACAACGAAGACTTCGGCAGATGGCTGCGCGGCATCGCTCGTAATCTGACGCGAAACGAGTTGCGCAAGAACGCCCGTCGTTCCCGTATTATGAATCAAGAGCTAACCCAGCACCTGCTCGCCGAAGCCGAGGTAGATCAGAGTGAAGCCCGCTTCGAAGACGCCGACCTCTGCGCCCTGCGTGACTGCCTTGAGCAACTTCCTGAGAAAAGTCGCAGCCTCATCGCCGGCCGCTACCGGGACGAGTGGAAAGCGTCCTTTCTCGCCGACCAATTTCAAATGACCGCCGCCGCAGTGCGCCTTGCCCTCATGCGCATTCGCCGCCAACTCAAAACCTGCATCGAAACCCGTGTTTCCAATGCCTGACTCCAAACAAGACAAACACTTTCGCGACCTGCTTGGACGCCTGCTCGATGATGAGCCAGAACCGGAGGCTCTGAGCGCCGAAGAAATGGCAGAGTTCACCACCCTGGTGAAAACGAGTCCCGATTACTCCCTCGAGCTTCGCATCCAGCTGCTCATGGACAGCCGCCTCGCGCAGTATGAAAATATCGGTCACGATGCCTCCTCCTTTGTGGCCGCTGTCGATGCCGCACTGGATGCCGAAGCCGATGGGGATGCCTTTGTCAGCAAAATTGTCCAACTCACTGACGAGTGCCCCGCTCCGTCTTCCGGTATCCCCTGGACGGTTGCAGCCACCTCTCTCGCTGCCTGCCTCGCCTTTGCCCTGCTCTGGATCGCAGGCACTGGCAATGCCGTGAACGAAGAACTGCCTCCCGGTGTTGCCGTGATCGAAAGCCTAGTCGGAGAACTGGAACTTGATGAATCGAATCGCCACGAAGGTGACTCCGTAGGTCCCGGCATTCTTGAAGTGGACGGCTACGCTTCCCTTGAGTTTTACAAAGGGGCCCGCCTCTCGGTGGCCGGCCCTGCCAAACTGGAACTCGTCGATCCCCAACGCGTCATCTGCCACTTCGGAAAAATCCGCGCCAATGTTCCGGCCGTGGCCAGAGGCTTCACCGTCGTCACCTCCGAATCAGAGATTGTGGACCTAGGCACTGAGTTTGCCATGGAGGTCGGACCCACCGGCCAGACTGAAGTGCACGTCTTCGACGGCGAAGTCGAGGCCTATGATGCTGACCGCTCTCCCGACTCGAAGACCCTGCTCACCGCCGGTCTCGCCATGAAAATCAATAACGCCGATGACTGGAAAGCTATCCCTGCCGAACTGGAGCGTTTCGACGATCTCGCTCACATCGACCAGCTCGCTCGCGACGAAGACACGCGAAAACTCGAAGCCTGGAAAGCGGTCAACGCCGCCGCTAAGCAGGACAGCCGGCTGATAGCTTACTATGATTTCGAAAAAGATGAAAAGAAGCGACGCACTCTCGTAAACCACGCCCCCACCGGCGAAGCCTCCGACGGCGCCATCGTCGGCGCTCGCCACAAAGGCGGCCCTTGGCCCGGTAAGCATTCCCTGGAATTCAAACGCCCCGGCGATCGCGTCCGAGTCAATTTTTCAGGGCGATACGACAACCTGACCCTGGCTGCCTGGGTTCGCATCGACGGGCTAGACCGTACCCACAGCTCCCTGATGCTCACCGACGGTTACGACAAAGGCGAGATCCACTGGCAATTTAAAAACGACGGTTCTTTGAGTGTCGGTGTTCACCACCCCAGCGGGAAACACAATTATTCGGCGAGAGGCTTCATGGACTTGAGCCAACTGGGCACCTGGTTCCACCTCGCTACGGTTTTCGATCAAACCGAAGGCACCCTTTCACACTACCTCAACGGGGAACTCTTCGCCATGAAGGAGCTCAAAGGCACTGGCCAGCTCAACTTCGGTGAGGCCTCCATCGGAAACTGGGATCAGCCGGTCAATGAAAGCAAGAACAGCGTCCGCGGACTCAACGGCCGAATGGCCGAACTGATGGTCTTTAAGGAGGCCATCAGCGCAGAAGAGATGAAGCGCCTCGCGCTTCGCTAATCACCAAAACACATCCCGACCAGCTTGGCCGACCGAACCGTGTCACACGCCGGATCGACCAGGTTCTTCACACCGGCCACTTCCTCCAACGGAACCGGAACGATTTTGTTACCGCACACCGCCATCATGCTGCCCTCCCCACCGTCAGCTAGAAACTCAGCACAAGCAGTTCCCAGTCGGGTCGAGAGCACCCGATCAAACGGTGACGGGGTTCCGCCGCGCTGGACATGACCGAGGATGGTGAGACGAGTTTCACATCCCGTTATTGCTTCTATGTCTGCTGTCAGTTTACGGGTGTGAGTGACATGCTCTTCGTGAAAAGCGGATAATTCCGCTGAAACCGCTGCTTTTTCCTCCTTGGTATCAGCGGCGACTTTCTGGGCCAGCAATCCGTCGATTGTTTCTGCCTGGCTGACTGTCATAGCCCCTTCAGCAACGGCCACAATACTGAAATGCTTCCCTGCCTTGCTACGTTCGCGGATGGCTTCCGCGACCAACTCGGTTTGGTAGGGAATCTCTGGTATCAAAACCACGTCTGCCCCTCCGGCCAGACCCGATTCCAGTGCTAACCAACCGGCGCGGTGTCCCATAATCTCCACCACTAAAACACGACTGTGGCTCGTTGCCGTCGAATGAATTCGGTCGATTGCCTCCGTCGCAATCCCAAGAGCGGTATCAAATCCAAACGTGATGTCAGTCTTGCCGACATCTTTATCGATCGTCTTAGGTAAAGTCACCACTTTCAATCCCGCTTCCTTCAATCGAAGAGCATTCTTCTGTGTTCCACCGCCACCTAGACACACGAGAGCGTCCAAGTGATGTCGCTCATAGTTATCGATGATGGCATCGGTCATGTTCTTGGTTTTGCCTCCGACCGAAATCTTGTGGGGCTTATCGCGACTTGTTCCGAGAATCGTCCCTCCGTCGGTGAGAATCCCGGAAAGCATCTCACCTTCCAACTTCACAGTTCGGTCCTGGGCCAGCCCGCGAAATCCGTTTTTAAACCCAATAAAGCGCATGTCAAAGGCGCTTATTCCTGCCCTGGCGACACCGCGGATCGCGGCATTCAGTCCGGGGCAATCACCCCCGCTGGTCAGAATTCCAATGTGTTTTCCCATAGCCGCTCCTCTGAATATCATGTTAGGTCAGGACTAACGCAGATAAAAGGTAAATTCTTAGCGGGCACCCTCTATAACGAGCGCCACTCAGTGGGCGTCTGGCCAGTCTGCTGACGAAACCAACGGGAGAAGTAATTCTGATCGAGATAACCGATTGCTGCTGCCACTTCGCCGATGACTGCATTCGGTTGCGAGAGAAGGTCACTTGCCTCTTCCAGACGTGCCGCTGAAAGCAGCTGACCAATCGTCACTCCAGACTCCCGTTTTAATTGCCGATTTAGATGATCCACGCTCTTCCCGATTTGCTTCGCGATAATCGCCGGTGACAGCATCGTGAGATCACCGTTGCGAATCACGCAGCTCACCTCTTCCGTAACCGGGTGCACCCTGGCGGCCGCCATCTCTCCGGGATTCCCTCCCTCAATCTGCATGATTGCAAGAATGCCAAGAATTTCAGCCCCCACCGCCAATGGTGTATCCAGTGCCCTTACATGGAGGCGGCCCAGCCGATAAAGCGCCTGCTCGATTCGGTTGGTCGCGTCACCACTGAGCTGCATCGAATGATAGCGCTTTGCGAAATCAGCGCATTTAAAATCAATCACAAGACAGACCGGACTCACATCGCGCTCCTTGATAAACTCGTGCTCTTCCCGGGCCCGGATATTGACAACGGTGCCGCGACGAACTGGAATGCGCTTGTCGGTAACGCGTTGAACACCCCTTCCCCGGAAATAGAGGAGGATTTGCTGGCAGGAGTGCGAATGAGGCTTCACCTTCTCGGCGTCTCCAATGTGCTGATGGAGGGCGAGGCGCTGGACATGGAGGCCTGGCAACCGGATGTCAAGTTCTTCGAGAAGTATGTCCTGATAAAGCTTTCCCATGTTACCAAAGAAGATCCCAGATACGATCTTTGAATTAATTTGATCGAAAAAATGCTAACGTGGCGATTTCATTCTAACTCGTTTTTCGCGGGAACCGTATCCGTGGGGGATGATTAGGAATGCCGACAAGTTGAAGCCGGACACACCATGGTCCGAAACTATCTGGGCTCAAGCGACAGAAGAATCACTCGCAAATCACGACACCAGTGCCCGTCTTTGCGTCGCCACTCTCCTACCTTTCCGGAATCAAAAGCCGGATTGGAAAGGTTTCGAAAAAAGTATCCGATGGATGATTGAGTGCGGCGAAACAGCCGGAGTCGAGATGGCCTTCGTTCTTAACGCCGACACCGGATACATCTTCAATCTGAGTCCGGAACTCTACACCGAGGTAATCCAACGGTTCCGTGCTGCCTTTCCCGATCCCAAGATCATCTGCGGGGTCACAGCAGTCGGAGCTCGAGGAGATCAGTTCGATCCTGAGTGGTATCACCCCCATCTCGATATCGCCCAAGACGACTCCAACGTTGAAGTCATGATTATGACTTCACAGCAGCTTAACGCGCTCGATACCGAACGCCGCCGCGATGCCTACTTCGAAATCGCGGAGCATATCACCGTTCCAGCACTCGCTCACGCGCTTGAGCCGGCTTTTGTTCCGTGGGCCACTCCGTTCAGTCCATGGCTGCTTCACGAAATTGCCAACCACGAAAAATATGTTGGCGGAAAAATCTCCACGCTCGACGAACCTCATTTCCTCTACTGGGCAGCCATGTGCCGTGACTTGGGCCTCGACTTCGCGCCGCACAGCGGAGATGACTTCGGCATCGCTTCCGCGATCAAGATGGGACTCCCCCTGCTTATTGGGGCGGGCGTTTCCGCCTGCCCATTGATTTGCAAGGCTCGCAAGCTCTGGCTTAATGGGAGCTACGACCCCCGCGTCTACAAACTCTTCGAAGCCTTCCAGTCACTCGAGGACGCCGTCTTTCGCCTCGACGATCAGGGCAGCGCCGCTGCCTACAAACACAGCACCGCTGTTGTTCTCCAGCTGCTCGGAATCATCGCCAGCTCAGAAGTCCATCCGGACTGTCCCGACATCCGTCCCGGTGACGAGCATACCCGGATGAAAGAAGCCCTCATTCGCCCGCTTCGTATCGCCGACCGCCTCGGCATCGAAGGATTCAGATTAGCCTGACCCATGGAAAACCTCGATCGCCTTGCCCTACACACCATGACCACGAAACCGTGGGACCTGCCCACGGCTTGCGCCAAGTATGCTGCTGCCGGGATTACCGGAGTCGGCGTTTGGCGGCAGTGGCTCGACGGTCGGCCACTCGCTGAGTCAAAAACTATCCTCGACGACCAGGGACTGGGTGCGGTCTCTCTGGTCCGCGGCGGATTCTTTCCCCATCTCAACGAAACTGATCATCGCGAAGCGCACGAAGACAATGTCCGTGCTCTGGATCAAGCCGCCGCCATCGGAGCTCCGCAGGTTGTCCTAGTCTGCGGCGCCAAACCCGAAATTCCCCTGGTCGAAAATCGAAAACAGATCACTGAAGGCATCTCGAACCTGGTCAATCACGCCTCTAAGGTTGGCGTGAAACTTGCCATCGAGCCGCTGCATCCAATGTACGCCGACTGCCGCAGCGCCATCAACACGATCGGCCAGTGCAACGACATGATCGACCAACTCGGCGAGGACTGGGTCGGTATCGCCGCGGACGTGTATCATATTTGGTGGGATCCGCAGCTGGCACAGGAGATCGAACGCGCCGGCAAACGCATCATCGGTTTCCACGTCTGTGACTGGGTCACGCCGACCAATGACTTCCTCAACGATCGCGGCCTCATGGGCGAAGGCTGCATCGACAATCGCGGAATTCGCCAACTCGTCGAGGCCACCGGTTTCGACGGCCCTATCGAGGTCGAGATTTTCTCCGATCACCATTGGGCTTCCGACCAGGACGAATACCTCGAAAAGATCATCACCGCCTATCGCGAAAACGTTTAAAAATCGAAACTAACGTTTCAACTACCCCCTGTTACTTCTCCATGAAAACACACACAGTCGGCATCATCATGAACGGCGTCACCGGACGCATGGGCACCAACCAGCACCTGCTCCGCTCCATCGACGCGATCATCAAACAGGGCGGCGTCCAAGTCGGTCCCGAAGAAGTCATCATGCCCGATCCCATTCTCGTCGGCCGCAATGAGACCAAGCTGAAAAATCTCATCGAGATCAGCAGTGTTGAGAAATACACCACTGATCTTGACAGCGTGATGAATGATCCGGCCTATCCGGTTTACTTCGATTCCCAAACCACCCTGCGCCGCTTCGATGCCGTCAAGCAGGCCGCTGCTGCCGGTAAGCATGTCTATTGCGAGAAACCCACGGCCATTAAAACCGAAGACGCTTACGAACTGTATAGGATTTGCCGCGATGCTGGAGTGAAGAACGGCGTGGTCCAGGACAAGCTCTGGCTGCCGGGCATGATCAAGTTTCAACGCCTCGTCGAGAACGACTTCTTCGGCGATATTCTCTCCGTCCGGGGCGAGTTCGGTTACTGGGTCTTCGAGGGCCACACGGTCCCGTCGCAGCGCCCGTCCTGGAACTACCGCAAAGAGGATGGCGGCGGGGTGGTCGTCGACATGCTCTGCCACTGGCGTTACGTGATCGACAACCTCTTCGGCAAGGTGACGGGGGTTTCCTGCCTCGCCTCGACGCACATTCCAGAGCGTATCGACGAACAGGGCAAGGCCTACCCCTGCACCGCGGACGACTCCGCCTATTCCACCTTTGAATGTGAGAACGGTGTGGTTTGCCACTTCAACTCCTCATGGAACGTTCGCGTCCGCCGCGACGACTTGCTCACCATGCAGGTCGACGGCACCAAGGGCAGCGCCATCGTGGGCCTGCGTGACGTCTGGACCCAGCACTACGGCAACACCCCACGCCCTGTCTGGAATCCCGACATCCCCCAACCTATCGACTTCTTTGATGGCTGGCAAAAAGTCCCCGAACAGGAAAACTATGACAACGCCTTCAAGATCCAGTGGGAGCTTTTCCTTCGCCACATCGCGTTAGAGGAGCCTTTCCGCTGGAACCTGCTCGAAGGTGCCAAGGGTGTTCAACTGGCTGAACTTGGGCTGCGAAGTTCAGATGAACGCAAATGGATTAATTTGCCTGAACTAAAAGCATAGAGACCGGTGGCCTATCAGTGTTTGAACTCTCTTGCAAGAAGCACAACAACAAGCCGCTTGCATGGTATTTTTCTCTCCAATATCCGACACCACGCCACCAGATCACCTTTCGTGACTCGTTGTATTTAAATACAATGCTTCGAAATGATTCTATAGGAAGAAAAACTAACGAAGTGAGGCACGCATCCTGCACCAG
>PKCI01000023.1 GCA_002862135.1 Verrucomicrobiota bacterium
GATGACATCAAGGTTGTGCTCAATCACAACGACGGAATCGCCCGCATCGACGAGGCGCTCGAAGACTTTCAGCAGCATACCGGTATCATCAAAGTGGAGGCCGGTAGTGGGCTCGTCGAAGATAAGCAGGCTGGTCTTGCCGTCCTTCCTAGCCCGCTTTGGTTTGGCGAGCAGGTGGCCAACGAGCTTGAGGCGTTGGCTTTCACCGCCGCTCAGGGTATTGAGAGGTTGGCCGAGTCTCAGGTAGCCGAGGCCGACATCGGAGAGAAGTTGAAGCCCCTCGACTATGTTCTGGGCCTTGCGATTGTCGATTGTAAAGAAAAACGTGATCGCCTCGGTCACCGTCATAGTGAGGACCTGATGGATGTTCTTGCCTTCCAATTCGATCTCAAGAGCTTCGGGCGTGTAGCGTTTACCCTCGCACTCGGGGCAGGTCACGTAGAGATCGCTGAGAAATTGCATCTCCACTTTTTCGTAACCATTGCCCATGCAGCGGGAGCAGCGTCCCGCGCCACTGTTGAAGGAAAAATAGCCAGGAGTGAGGTCGCGTGATTTGCCCTCTGGTGTTTCGGTGAAGAGTTTCCGAATCGGTTCGAAGATCCCGGTATAAACTGCTGGAGTCGAACGCGGTGTCTTGGCGAGCGGCGCCTGGTCGACCATGACGACCTCGCGAACGCGTTCCACTCCATCAATGCCCTTGCTGGAACCCAACTCGGTATCAGCGCCGGAAAGACCGAGTTGTTTCATTAGGTTGCCGTAGAGAACCGAGTGAATCAGGGTGGATTTACCGGATCCTGACACGCCGGTCACGCAGCAGAGAACGCCGAGGGGAACGTCGACATCGACTTTCTTGAGGTTGTGCTGAGTGGCTCGCTTGATGGCGAGTTTATACTTCGGTTTGCGTCTTATTTTCGGAACCGCAATCTCACGGCTTCCGCTGAGGTATTGTAGGGTGAGCGCGTCCGGGTGTTGCTTGGCAAGGGGTTTAGCCTGCGCGGCGGTGTGAGCCCCGGGGCCGGAGTAGACGAGGTGGCCTCCGTCTTCGCCGCGTCCCGGCCCGATGTCGATGAGGTGATCTGCGGCTCGAATCACGGCTTCCTCGTGCTCCACGACAACAATGGTATTGCCGAGGTCGCGGAGACGTTGCATCACGCCGATGAGCTTACCGACGTCGCGCGGATGTAGTCCAACGGTGGGTTCATCGAGAACGAAGAGTGTGTTTGTCAGGCTGGCGCCGAGACAGGTAGTGAGATTGACACGTTCAGTTTCGCCGCCGGATAGAGTGCGGGTGGGTCGGTCAAGATTGAGGTAACCAAGCCCCACTTCACGGAGGTATCCGAGGCGGTTGCAGACCTCCTCATAGAGCATTGTGGCAGTGCGGTCTTCAGGACGCACTTTTATGGTTGTGAAGAAGGCCGCAAGATCATCAATCGAGAGTTGCCAGAGGTCGGGCAGGGTTTTGCCATTGATCTTGAAATTGAGAGCCTCAGATTTAAGTCGAGTGCCCTTGCAGGCTTTGCACGTGGTGTAGCTGCGGTATCGACTCAGGAAAACCCTGACATGCATGCGATAGGCCCGGGACTCGAGCCAGTCAAAAAAGCCTCGGACGCCGTACCACGATCCGACCTGGAAGGCGTCCTCCGGGTCGCCACCTTCACCTTCGATGATCCATTGTTGATCTTCCTCCGGGAGTTCATCGAAGGGCGTGACGATGCTGAGCCCACGCGCGCGGGCGCAGCGCTCGAGGTCTTCTTCGCATTCGTAGTAGGAATCGCCCTGGAAGGCGCGAACAAGCCCCTCCGCGATGGAGAGCGATTTGTCAGGTATGGCCTTATTTATATCGATTCCGATGACACGTCCGAAGCCGCGGCACTCGGGGCAGGCACCCATGGGGTGGTTGAAAGAAAAGAGGCCGGGGACAGGGGGCTTCAACTCCGTGCCGGTATCGGGCGAGGTCCATCCCCTGGAAAAGGCGGCCTGCTCACTGGCATTAGGATCTACGACAGTGACGACTCCTTTGCCGAAATCGAGAGCCCTTTCGAGAGCCTCTAGAAAGCGGGAGCGACGGGCGGGCGCGACCCGGTCCTGAATAACGTCGACTTTGCCGGGCAGTTTTTTCTTGTCGTAAGTCTCCGGGGAGTCGACGCGGTAGGCCTTGCCAAAGATCCAGACTCGGGCATAGCCCTGTTGCTGAAGGAAATCGAAGAACTCGACCGCGGGAGTGTCGGTGGGGACGGGAACTCCGAAGAGAATGAGCAGGGTGGTGTCCCTCCCAAAGCGTTCGACTGTCTTGCGGTGGATCGATTCGGGTGAATCCGGTTCAATCAGGTCGCCGCTGATGGGATCGTATCCACGACAAAGGCGGGGGAAGAGAAGCTTCAGGTAGTCGTTGATCTCGGTAATCGTGCCGACGGTGGAGCGTGTCGTCTTGACGGCGTTCTGTTGCTCGATGGCGATCGCCGGAGGAATGCCGTGAATGGCATCGACCTGCGGCTTGTCCATCCGGTCGAAGAACTGCCGGGTGTAGGGGGAGAAAGTTTCGACATAGCGACGCTGGCCCTCGGCGTAAAGTGTCTGGAAAGCGAGGCTCGATTTTCCTGATCCACTCGGCCCGGTCACGACAGTGAGTTCGCCGATCGGAATCTCGATATCGATACCCTGGAGATTGTTCTGCCGGGCACCGCAGACTTCGATACTAAGAGTTGAGCTAGAGGAGGATTTTGACATTCCTTGGGAAACGGTTGTCGGCCGGAGTCTTTTCTTTATCTTTTTCTTACTCTTCCCGGGCGAAATGAGACGCAGGTAAAGCGGTGCCATTACCCGCTGAAAAAGAAAAGGAGTAAGACGCGTGGTCCCGGCAGGGAAGCCAGCTCAAGAATGTGAGCTCAGCTCGCCGGCATCTTCCAGTCCACAGGGACTTCGAGGGATTGGTTGAACCGGTTCTTGTATTTCACCATCCCGTGCCGAGCACCGTATTCGTGCACCAGCTTGGTGACCTTGACGTCGAAGCAGCAGTATTCGGCGATATCCATAATACGGCCTTCCTGCCACCACTTGATGGCGTCGGTGCCGACTGCGGTTTTCCCTTCGCCCAGGGTCTCGGCAGCAACTGCGTCGAGCTTGGGTTTGTGCTCGAGAACTTGCTCAAGATCGAGCATGAGGTCGACATTGGTGGTCTGCTCTTTGAGGTCGAGAATGGTGTAGCCCATCAGCACTTCGTAATCGAACCAGATGTGGTTGAAGCCGACGACCACGTCTGCGGAGACAAGTTCGTCGATCAGGCCCGGCACATTTGCCTCGTCGTAGATCATGTAGGATCCGTTGGCAGAGCTGTAGGTCACGCCAACTGACATCTTCATGTCAGCCTTGCGGTCCCAGCCGCCAACATCGTTGGCGGAGCGCTGGGTTTCGAGAT
Source organism: Verrucomicrobiota bacterium (assembly GCA_002862135.1). Classification (GTDB taxonomy): domain Bacteria; phylum Verrucomicrobiota; class Verrucomicrobiia; order Verrucomicrobiales; family DEV007; genus Arctic95D-9. The sequence continues at coordinate 3,416 of PKCI01000023.1, forward strand.
CGAAGTAGACGTAATTTTCTGGCATGTTCGGAACGCCCTTACTCGTAAGGCTCGAACAGGTTCCAGGGCAAGTCTGAATAGATCGGATTTAGCGGTTCAATTTCATCGAACTCGCCTTCGTCACTCGATTTTAGGGCTAGTGCCCTGATGCGATCAAAATTGTTGAAGTGGTCATTGGTGCGCTTCTCGGCATATTCGCGAGATGGCTCATTGTTCATCAGGAACGCCCAGTCGCTGGACTGCGCGAGGAGCAACTCTTTCGTCATCAGCTGCATGCAGCGTTGACGGTGAGCAATGGTCTGCTCGGCGCCGTGCTCGCGGTTTTCCACGAACACGCGGACAAAGCGGGCGAGTTGTTGGGCGCGCTTCTGGATTTCGTTGTGCACCCAGTTGTTGCTTTCGCTGGTCCAGGTTTCGAAGTAGCCACCTTCACCCCAGGACGAGGACACCGGCGTCACAGTCGGGAACTCGCGCTCGGCGTTGTCGGCGAGATAGGAACCGGGGCTGGTGAAAGTGAAGTCACCGCGCTCGGCAGTCTTGCGAAAGATGCGTTCGAGGAAGCTGGTGCCTTCGTACCACCAGTGGCCGAAGAGGTCAGCGTCGAAAGCACAGACAATCATGGGGTTTTCAACCCCATCGGCTTCGAGTGATGCGAGCTGAGCCCCGCGGCTGGATACGAAGTGCATCGAGTGCTCTGCGAGCGCCTTGTCGGCGAGCTCTTCGTCGTAAGGTTCACTCTCATTGTTGTTGCGGGAGGAACGGAAATATTTCAGGCCTGTAAACTGGCGCTGCTCCGAGTCGTCAAGATAGTCGCGCAGGTATTCGATGGGAGCATCGAGACCAACATCACGCATGAAGTCGCGGTAACGTCCATCGCCGGGATAGCCTTCGTCTGCGCTCCAGATTTCGCTGCTGCTGTTCTGGTCGCGTCCAAAAATAAAGAGGCCGTCTGGAGTTTCTCCGGGGGTGAAAGGAAACAGTCCGTTGGTCTGTGGCGCGTCGCCCATACCGTGTTCCTCAACAAGGGTCCAGTCGATACCTTCGTTCTTGAGGAGGGCACTTATAGCCGGGGCGTAGGCGCATTCCGGAAGCCAGAATCCGCGGGGCATCCGTCCAAAGCACTGAACGAATTGGCGAATACCGGCCCGGATTTGTGCCTGGACAGATTCGGGCACCCGCATCAGCAGCGGAAGAAGTCCGTGGGTCGCGGCGCTGGCAGTGAGTTCGAGGTGACCGCTGTCGCGCAGATTGCTGTAAGCGCGCACGAGATCACCGTGCCAGTCGTCGATGAAGAGAGAGCGGAGTTTATCAAATCGATCTTCGTAGGTCTCGGCCAGGTTGCCGAAGCCGGTGATATCACCGCGTTCCACCTCGTCGCGGCAGAGGCGCAGGATTCGGTTGAGGTAGGCGAGAGTGCGTCGCTTCAGGGTGCGGTCCTTGAGCATGGCCAAGAAGGTCGGCGAGAGGTTGAGCGTCAGTTTGTAAGGCACGCCTTCCTCGCGAAGACGGAACAACATTTCAAGGAGCGGTAGATGCGTTTCGAGCACAACGCTGTGGAGCCAGTCCTCTTCAAGGCAATGAGCGACCTCCGAGTGACGAACCCAAGGAACATGGGCATTCAGCACAATGGAACAATTCCGGCTCATGAAAATTTAAGAGACTGCAACATTACTAAGGCAAAAAAGGCAAAGATGACCAGCACTATCCTAACCGGAGAAAGACGCTCGGCGGAGGATTCGAGTTTGAGGTGCTGGTCCCATAGGCATTGCCCGGTTGCCATGAGTCGGAAAAAGCTGAATGTCAAACCGATAAGCATGAACGGGAAAAGGTAAAAACCAACGCCCATCAAGTAGACGTAGAGTGATCGACCGAGGGCGCGGAGCGGACTGGGGCGCTCGCCTTCAAGGGTGCGAACTCGAATGCCGAGGATGGCTTTCCCGGGGGTGGTTCCCCAGAGGTAAAGCATGGCGGCTTCGAGAAAGTGCCAGCCAACGAAAGCACGAACGATGGTCGATGCGATGGCCATGGCTTCCTCAGAAGCAATCTGCTCCTGGTAGCGGACCAGCCAATCCGCCATTGATTCATCCCCCCTCGGCATGAGGAAACTGGTGTCGACAAAGAAGTAGACCAGGGTCATCACCAGCATGCAGTCGAACATGCGGGCCCAGAATCGGGTGAAAGGGCGCACTTGGCGAATGAAGGAGGGAGCCACCGCTTGAGTTTGTCCGCCGGGAGCCAGGGTCGGCTGCTTAGGCAGGTCAGGAATCTCGTTAGCGTCAGCTTCGGCAGCTTCGGCGACTTCTTTTTCCCGCTTTACCGCTTCGACCATGCTCTCGAGTGCCGGGACCTCCCTGATAGGGAGCCAGCCCTCTTGGCCCTTGTGCCAGGCGAGGGTGTCAGGGGTGACGGTAGCGTCTTCAAGCAGGCTGCCCACTTTGAGCAAAGTAAAGGGCCCCTTTTTGTCGCCGTCGATGGAAAGATAGAACTCCATTGATAGAAGTTACGAAGTGAAGAAAGAGAAAATTACTCGCTGCGGAGCGCTTTGGCCGGTTGAAGTGAAGCCGCGATCAGGGCGGGAATGAGCGCAGCGAGAGTGCAGGCGAGAAAGGATCCGACTGAAATGGTGATGAGATCCTTGAGACTCTGCTTGGCAGGTATGCCGCCGTCCACCTTGTAAATGTCCTCGGCAAAGATGGCGATGCCGAAGGTGTCTCCGAGCCAGGCGCCGATGGTGTTGCGCTCGAGAATTGTCCACTGGGCCAGCGCCATTCCAACTACGACGCCGATAATGCCGACAAGTAGACCCTGGAGCAGGAAAATCCTGACAATTTGCTCTTCCGTCGAACCGAGCGCTTTGAGTAAGCCGATTTCAGAACGCTTCTGCACGGTCACGGTGATCATGGTGTTCATGATGCAGAAAGCGCCGACCACCATGATCATGAAGAGGATAATATACATGGCCTGCTTTTCGGTCGCGACAGCATTGAAGATGCCGCGATAGCGCTCGCCCCAGGTCATGGCCCGGAACTGTTGCGGAAGAACGGCATGAAGCTTTTCCGAATACTTATGAGCCTGGAAAGCATCGTCGACGCGGGCAGCGACCCCGTGGCATTCCTCGAGATCGAAACCATAGAGAACCTGAGCGGTCTCGAGGTGGATGTAGACAAACTGGCTGTCGAAGTCCCAGTGCCCGGAATCAAAAATACCAGTGACAGTCACTTCCTGGGGAGCGGTAAACTCGCGGAATTCATTGAAGAGCCGGTCGCGTTCGCTTTCATCTGCATTGGAGAGATTGTCCAGTTTCTCCATGAACGACTGCACGTCACGCGGAGACTGCAGGACGATGGTGTCGCCGACTTCGATGCCCTGGGCATCGGCAATGCCGTCGCCGATGACAGCGGAGTAGGGGTCTGGCAGGGTGAAGTCACCGCGTCGGATGGTTTCGTTCGATCCTGGAAGGGAAGCCGGATCTTTCTGCATCGCGATCTTGCTCTCAAATCGATCAAGTTCGATGCCCTCGGGAGGCATGATGCCGCGAATCGTGGGAGCGCTGCGAAGACCCCGGTAATCCATGATGACTTGGCCGCTCACGAACGGGGTGATTCCGGTAAAGCCTTCGATCTTTTGCATCTCCTCCAAGACCGGAACGAAGTCACCGATAAAGCCGCCGGCGTCGACGGTTAGGTGAGGCTCAAAGCCGAGAATACTCTCCTTGAGTCGCTCGCCATAACCGGTAAAGACAGCGATGACTACCGTCAGCATCCACACCGCCAGGACGACGCCGAGGATGGAAATTACGGTGATGATCGAAACGAAGGTGCGCTTCGGTTTGAGGTAGCGAGCCGCTATGAAGGGGCTGAAAAGCATGACACAGGGTTGACTTGCGACTACGTTACGCGCTTATCCTGAATTCGATAGTGTAATTCATCCTCAACAATCTCTCTATGACTGGCGAGCACCCTGAAAAATATAAAGCCTTCATTTTCATCGGAGCACCCGGCTGCGGTAAAGGGACTCAGGGAAAAATTCTCGGTTCGATTCCGAGGATTTATCATTTTGCGATGGGAGACGCTTTTCGATCGATGGACACACGGACGCCGATCGGGCAGGAGTTTGTCTCTTATTCCCGGAAAGGAGAGTTGGTTCCGGATGAGCTGACGGTACGCTATTTTAAAATCCAGGTCGATGCCCGGGCCAACCTGCACATGTTTAAGCCAGACATCGACATTATGATACTCGATGGAATTCCGCGCAGTGTGGAACAGGCTAAGCTGCTCGAGGATCATGTCGAGGTTTTGCAGTTGTTTCATCTCTCTTGTCCAAATCGCGACGAACTCATTACGCGGATTCGGAAAAGATCTCTTAAAGAAGGTCGAATGGATGACGCGATTGATGATGTGATCCAGAAGCGGATCAAAACCTACGAGGACGAGACCAAGGGTCTCCTCGACTATTACTCCGACCGACGCAGCGACATCAATGCGAACCAGTTTCCCCTAAAGGTGACCCATGACATTCTCGGTGAGATCCTGAATCACCCCGAATGGCAGGAATTCGCTGGTTAAATTTAAGGCTTTGAACGAAGCGATCCAGCGGGCGGCGGAACTGATTTCGGAGGCAGATTTGCTCCTCTTTACCGCAGGCGCGGGCATGGGTGTTGACTCCGGGCTGCCCGATTTTCGGGGTAACGAAGGTTTTTGGAAGGCCTACCCTCCTTATCGCAAACTGGGACGCAGCTTTATCGAAATGGCGAACCCGGAGGGTTTTAGCAGTGATCCCGCGCTAGCCTGGGGATTCTATGGTCACCGACTCAACCTTTATCGTGAAAAGAAAGCACATGAAGGTTTTCAGACCCTGCTTGAGTGGGGACGAGCCAAACCGGGTGGTTGTGCGGTGATGACTTCAAACGTCGACGGCCATTTCCAGCGAGCTGGATTTGACCGTGAGCCCGTTTACGAAATTCATGGCAGTATCAACCATCTTCAGTGCACGTTGCCCTGTGAGAATGAGATCTGGTCGGCTCAGGATCTTCATATCGAAGTGGATGAGAAAACTATGCGAGCTCGACAGCCATTACCGCGTTGTCCCCACTGCGATGCCGTGGCTCGTCCCAATATTCTCATGTTTGGTGACTGGAATTACATCAGGAATCGCAACGACGAACAGCGCCACCGCTTCGATGCCTGGCTCGCTGAAAGGCGGGAGAGTCGAATCGTGATTCTGGAGTTCGGAGCTGGAAAGGCGGTCCCGACTGTCCGAATGTTTTCCGAGGAAGTCTGCCGGCAGTCTCCTGAGGCAACCTTGATCCGCTTCAATCCGCGGGAGCCGGAGGTGCCACGGGACCGCGATGTGTCGATCGCATCGGGTGCGCTTGAATCAATCCTTGCGATTGCTTCCTGCCGTCTTGAGGAGTCGTAACGATCACCGTGGATTCAGAGAGGACATTTGACGAGTCGCTTCACCCGCAGACGGCGAAGTGGTTTCGGAAAACCTTCAGAAAGCCAACCGAGGCTCAGGAGCTTTGCCTTCCTGATATTGCGGTGAAGCGGTCGGTGCTGCTGTCTTCACCAACGGGGTCAGGAAAAACGCTGGCCGGTTTCCTCGGGATAATCGACAGGCTTGCCAGGGAGCATCACGAAGGCCACCTGCCGAAACACGGGATTCGATGTGTCTACGTGTCGCCACTCCGTGCTTTGGCCTATGACATTGAGAAGAATCTCAAGCAGCCGCTGGCCGGGCTGGGGCTGGATGAAGTGATCACGGTCGGGCTTCGGACTGGCGATACGTCTTCCGCAGAACGGCAGAAGCAGCGAAGGAAGCCGCCTCACATTCTGATTACGACGCCGGAAAGCCTCGCCATCGTTTTGCCGCAGAAAGGATACCGTGAGGCCTTGGGGCGATGTGAGTTTGTTATTGTTGATGAACTGCATGCCTTTGCTGAGAACAAGCGGGGGTCTCATCTGACGGTTTCGCTGGAACGACTGGAGCGAATTCGGGGGAACGACGAGCCCCTTTGTCGCATTGGTCTTTCCGCCACCGTAGCGCCGCTCACAGAGGTGGGTGCATTTCTATCAGGTTCGGGACAGGCGTGCCGGATTCGGGAGGCTTCGACTGGACGTCGTTCTCTTATCGAAGTGATGACGCCACTGCGACGCCGGGCCTACCCGCCGGCGGGATACACCGCGACGCGGGTGATCACTGACATGGCCCGAATTGTCGACGGCAATCGTGCGACTTTGATTTTCACCAACACACGTTCCGGAGCTGAGCGAATTTCTCACCGGCTCAAACTGGCGCTTCCGGATTTGAGCGAGTCGATTGAATGTCACCACTCCTCTCTGGACCGCGACGTTCGCCAGGAAGTTGAGGACCGACTCAAAGACGGGGAGTTGCGCGCTGTGGTGTGCTCAACCAGTCTCGAGCTGGGCATCGACATCGGGCACATCGACACTGTGATCATGGTGAGCACGCCGAAAGGAATTTCGCGGGCCCTGCAACGGGTAGGTCGGTCAGGGCATTCTATCGATCAGACGAGTCACGGTGTTCTCGTGGCCACCAACATCAATGATCTAATTGAATGCATTGTGTGTGCCCGCCTGACTCATGAGCGGAAGCTCGATCCGGTTCGAGTCCTCGACTCGGCTTCTGATGTGGTGATCCAGCACCTCATAGGGATGGCGATGGATGAAGGGGTAACCCCGGATGAAGCCTTCGAAACGATTCGATCAGCTTACCCGTTTCGTGACCTCGATCGCACCTTGTTTGATCGATTGATTGAATACCTGGAAGGCGGTGGGCGCTCGCTTCAGCAGCAGTATCGGCAAACCTTCGGAAAGATAGAGGAACGCGACGGGCGCTATCACACCGTTTCGAAAAAAGTGGAGCGGGAATACCTCGTCAATGTGGGAACGATTCATGCCGATGGCATGGTGAATGTCCTACTGGGTCGACGACGACTTGGAGCGGTGGAGGAGCGATTTGTGAAGGGTTTGAAGATGGGAGACGTATTTGTGCTCGCTGGCAAGACAGTGAAGTTGATCGACAGCTCGCCCGCAGAAATCATTGTCGAAAACGCTTCGGGTCGCCTGCCAACGGTCCCGGCCTGGAATGCCAACAAGATGCCACTAGCGTCCGGAATCGCCAACGAAGTGGCGCGCCTGAGAACCAAACTGGACTGGCGTCTTAACGAGGTAGCAGAGGAGCCGGAGGAAGTGATCGACTGGCTCGTCGAGGAATGGTCGATATCGCAGGTCAATGCAGCGGCGATTATTGAGCATTTCGAAAACCAGTCAATTATCTCTAAGGTTCCGCGACAGGATCGAATGCTCATTGAGAGATTCATCGACAGCGAAGATGAGGAGCGAATCCATTTCTTCTTTCACACCCTGATCGGACGAGCGGCGAATGATGCCCTCTCTCGCATTGTCAGTCAACGGTTGAAGAAGAAAGTGGGAGGCAACACTCTTGTCACGATTGATGATTACGGTTTTATGCTGAGCGTGAAAGACTTTCAGGATCTGGAGAAAGACCAGTGGCGTGAGCTGTTTGTCAGGGCGGACGCAGAGAAGGACCTTGCTGGGGTTCTCAAGGGTTCTCAGTTGGTGAAGTGGCAATTCTCAGGGGTGGCGCAGACGGGATTGATGGTTCCCCGGAATCTGCCTGGAGGCGAACGCAAGATGCGTCAGATTCGATGGAGTTCCGATCTACTGTTCCAGGTTCTGTCGGAGCGCGAGCCGGATCATCCTTTGCTGGAACAAGCTGTTTACGAGGCCACTCACACCTTTCTTGATACCAATCGCGCGATTGAGTTCCTTGAGACGGTATCGGAGTTGGACTGGGTTCTCATGGAGGTGCCAGCGGTGTCTCCGTTCGCTTTTGGCCTCTACGCCAGCAAGATCAAAGAGGGCATGATGATGGAGTCTCCCGAGGAAGCCATTGAGCGCCTCTATCGCGAGATGCAGCGGAAGTTGGGGCGCGAATTGGATGAATAGAGCAATCTATTCAAGCCCAATACACCAGAGCGCTTCGTGGGTCCTGATGAAAATTTCACCGTTCGAGACGACGAGCGACGAGTTGGTATGCTCGTCGACCTGGGCCTGCGAAACGACCTTGAGTCCTTCTTCCGAAGCCTTGAAGACAACCGAGTCTCCCGCCTGACTGAGCGTATAGATCAGTTCGCCCGAAGTGATAAACGATCCCCACGATTTTCCGGCGCCGGGGAGGCGGGCCCGCCATAGGGTTTTGCCGGTCTTCATGTCATCGCAGTAAGCGATGCCGCCTTCGTCTTGGTAGTAGAGCTTACCATTCTTGGTGATGCCGCTGCCGATTCCGCCGTTGTGTCGGACTTCCTGCCAGAGGCGATGAGTCTTGGTAACGTCTCCGCTGCCGCCGACTTTAACGCCAATGGAGTTGCCGTAGTAGCCGCCCATGGCGACGACCACGCCGTCGTCATACATGGGAGAAGTGTAGACGAGCGGGTTGAGCCCCGAGCAGGTCCAGAGGATTTCGCCGCTGGCCGGATCGAAAGCTTTCATCTCCATGGGAAAGCTCATGATCAGTTCCCGGCGTTCGCCAGTTTCGACGAGGATCGGGGTGCTGAACGCTCCGATGATTCCCTGGTCGGGGCGGTCCTTGAATCCATCGGTTCGTTCGCCCGGTTTCCAGGCGGTTTCTTTCCATTCCCACACGGTTTCTCCGGTAGCGGGATTTAATCCGTAGAGAACGGCATTCGTGGCGGGGCCGTGATAGTGGATCAGGATATCGTCGAGCAGGACGGGGGAACTTGAGTTGCCCCAGGCGTGATCAATTGCCCCGAAGTCACGACGCCATAATTCCTTGCCGTCGTGATTGAAACAGATCAGCCCGGCGGATCCGAAGGAAACGACGATGCGCTCATCGTTCACTGCGGGCGAGGCGGAGCAAAAATGATTGGTTCGGTGGCTGCGTTCCTCGGCTTCATAGATGACCCCGCTTTTCCAGAGTTGTTCGCCACTGCCGCGATCGAAGCATAGCAGGTTACGGCTCTTGATCGAGCTATCGGGCTGAGTCAGGTAGACGTGGTTGCCCCAAATTACGGGCGTTGAATTCCCGGGCTCGGGCAACTTTGTGCGCCAGCGGACGTTTTCTTCCTGTCCCCATTTTGTCGGCAAGCTTGTCTCTGCAGTGCGACCGGAACCAAGGTGATCCTTACGCCACGAGGGCCAATTGTCGGCAAGTGTAAGGAAAGGAAGGGAGAGGCAGGAAACGATCAGGGGGTAGGCTTTCATCGCCTGAACAGCATTCCGAAGCTCGTCGAGACTAACAAGGAAAAGCGGGGCTGCTTTGCGTGAGAAGTCAGGAGCGTAAAAGGGCCGGTCACCGGAGGCTGCGATTCATGCCGGTTGAGAATCAACCATAGCTTTTGCAATCTCGCGAGCTTGTTCGACCAGTCGGGTGTCACCGATGTAGTTGGCAAACCTGAGATCCGGGAGGCCGCTTTGCTGAGTGCCAAGCATTTCGCCCGGACCACGGATCTTGAGGTCTTCTTCCGCGATGAGAAATCCGTCATGGGTTTTCTCAAGGATCTGAAGACGCTCGCGGGCATCGGCATTGTCTGGATCAAGCATGAGGACACAGAAGCTTTTGTGTTCGCCGCGGCCGATGCGCCCGCGAAGCTGGTGGATCTGAGCGAGGCCGAAACGCTCTGCGTTATAAATCAGCATGACGTTTGCGTTAGGGACGTTGACGCCGACTTCGATGACAGTGGTGGATACCAGCACACTGGCCCGACCGCTACGAAATTCTTCCATGACAGCATCCTTCTCTTCCCCATTCATACGACCGTGAAGCAGCGTCATTGGAACGTCGGGTAGACGCTTCTGCCAGGTTTCGAATTCGACCGATGCGGCCCCGGCAGAAATTTTGTCGGACTCTTCGATCAGTGGGTAAACGATGTAAGCTTGGCGTCCATCAACAACCTGTTCGTGAATAAACTTGGCAGCATCGGATGTCTGGCTTGTTAGTCGGATACCTGTGATGATTTTGCCTCGACCGGGTGGCAGTTCGTCGAGAATGGAGACGTCGAGGTCTCCGTAGAATGAAAGGGCAAGCGTTCTTGGGATCGGGGTCGCGGTCATGACGAGGACATCCGGAGAGTCACCACGGTTGATGAGCGCTTGCCTCTGGTCGACGCCAAACTTGTGTTGTTCATCGATCACGGCAAGACCAAGGTCGTTGGGGAATGCGCTCTTGTCGTGAATGAGCGCGTGGGTCCCGATGGTGAGTGTGCCGAGGCCGCTGTCTGGTCCAGCAAAAAGGGGAAGATCTCCACCGGCCTCCTTGTTGCCGGTTTTGAGGGTGACTTCGATTCCTAGTGGTTCGAACCAGTCCCGGAAGGTCTGGTAATGTTGTTCCGCCAGGATCTGAGTCGGAGCCATGATGGCGGCGCCAAATCCCGCCTCCACTGCGAGCAGAATGGCGGCGGCTGCGACAAGCGTTTTTCCCGCTCCGACATCTCCCTGCAGCAGTCGAACCATAGGCGCTTCCGCAGCCATATCGGCGCGGAGCTCTTCCCAGGCCCTTCGCTGGGCTTCGGTTGGCGCGAACGGCAGGTCATTGAGGAACTGATCAAGCAGCCTGCCCGGACCGGCGTGAGGTTTGCCACCCCTGAAGCGATGCTCTGAGCGTCGGTTCTGAAGAATGAGCTGAAGCTGGGTAAACTCTTCAAGAGCCAGATAGCGGCGTGCCGGTTCGAGCCTCTCGAAGGTGTCCGGGTAGTGAATCTGTCGAATGGCCCGCGCCTTGGTTAGTCCGAAATCTGAAGATCCGGGCGGCAGCCATTCGGGAATCGAATCATCAGTCACTGATTCGAGAGTGCTGTGGATGAGGGTTCGGACAGTTTTTTGATTGATGCCGCTGATGAGCGGATAGATTGGAACGATGCGACCCATGTGGGCTTGGGCGGAAGTAGGGTCGTCGTCGACGATTTCGAAGTCGGGGTGGTCGATGACGAGCTTGCGACCGCTCATCTTGGGTTGCCCGTAGATGACGAGTTGGTGTCCGACCGTGATGATCTTCTGAATGTAGGCGAGGCCGAACCAACGCAGGATAATGCGATTGCCGAGCAGGTTGCCGCCGGCGGCCGGTTCAACCGTGGCCTCGAACCAGCGTTTCCCCCGTCCCCTTCCGAAGCGGGTTTGCGCATCGATCACCTCAACGTGCAGGCAGATCGATTCTTCCGTCGGGTTTTCCGGAAAGGTGCTGAAGTGAGTGCGATCCTCGTGGCGGCGCGGGTAGTAGCTGAGCGCGTCGCCCACGGTGCGCAGGCCCATTTTCTCGAGGCATTCCGCTGTCTTCTTGTCGAAACGAACCAGTCCGGTTTCGGTGAGCAGGGTATCAAGGGCGAACATGCGGTCGGGGACGGACTCAGTATTTCTTCCAGAGTGAAGGAACAAAGAGAACGAGAAGGGCGAAGAACTCAAGTCGTCCTAGGATCATGCAGAAGCTCAGCACTATCTTGGTGTCGGAGCCGAGGAGAGCGAAGTTCTGGCTCGGACCAACGGCATCGAATCCCGGGCCGATGTTGAACAGGGTCGCGAAGACGCAGCCGATCGTGGAGATCATGTTCAGGTCCGGTTCCAGTAATGACACCATGATGCCCGCGGCACCTGACAAGGCAAAACCTAGAGCGATGAAGAAGGAAGTCGTAACGAAGACTTTTTCGTCGGGAGCCATTCCGTTCAGCTTGATTCGGAAAACCTGGTTTGGGCGGAAAGAACGAATCATTTCTCGGTTTGCAATTTTGGTGAAAAGGATGATGCGGTTCATTTTGATGCCGCCAGCCGTCGAACCGGCGCAGCCACCCACGAGCATCATGACCATGAGCAGCATCTTAGTGAAGAGCGGCCACTGATCGTAATCGGAGACGCAGAAACCGGTGGTGGACCCGATCGAAACGACGTTGAAGAAACCGTCGCGAAGCGCCTTGTCGTAGCCGAAGTTAGTTTCGGCAAAGTGGAGATCGAGAGCGATGGCGAGGACAGCAAAGATAATGAGGATGAGGTAGTACCTGGCTTCCTCCTCAGCCTTAAGGCGTTCCCAGCGACGGTTGATGAAGAAAACGTAGAGCATGAACCCGATTGAAGATAGGAACATGAAGACTGTGATCCAAAGTTCGATCCAGACGTCGCCGTAGTGTCCGATGCTCAGGTTCTTCGGACTGAAGCCACCAGTGGCGATGGTGCACATGGCGTGGCAGACAGCTTCAAATAACGGCATGCCGAGGAGAATGAGGCCGAGCAGGCAGACGGCAGTAAGAGTTAGGTAGACCTTGAGCAGAGTGAAAGCGACGTCGCGAATGCGGGAAGCGCCGGAGTCGGAAATGTTGAGACTCGACTCCTGTTGCATGATCGATCGGCTCCCGACGCCGAGGAATGAGAGCACAGAGACAAACACCACGAGGATACCGATGCCGCCGAGCCACTGCGTGACCGAGCGCCAGAGCAGGATCGCTTTCGGAAACGCTTCAATATCGTTCATGATCGTCGATCCCGTTGTGGTGAATCCTGACACAGACTCAAAGATTGAATCGAAGACGCCGAGTCCCGGCTCACAGAGCAAGTAAGGAAGAGCGCCCAGCAGACTCACTGATATCCAGCTGAGCCCGACAATGATCATGGCCTCGCGCTGGAGCAACTCCTGTTTGCACCTGAATCCGATGAGATACATGAGGAAGCCAATCCCGATAATGGCCCCTGCGGAAATGCCGAGTGCTTTGTAGGCGCTCAGATTCAGCTCGTTACCGCCTTCAGTTTTGACCACGATCCAGGAATAGAGCCAACAGGCTCCAATGGCCAAACCCATGAGAATCGCAAGGACGCCCAGGGTCTTGATGATGATCCGGGCGTTCATCAGGGAGCAACGAGCTTGAGGAAGGCACGCTTGGCTTTCGGCTTCACCAGGGCGTAGAGGCTGTCCTCTTTGTCGATAATGTCCTCGGCCGCGGGCACTTCTCCCCGCGCTCCGTGGAGGTGGGCGACAAGGACGCAGTCAGTGGGCCACTGGACATCTTTTACCGCAGCGCCGACGATTGATGAGTTTTCACTGACGGACGATTCGATCAGCTCGACACCTTCCAGTTTGTGAAGAAGATGGAAGCGGTCGGAGGTGATGAAGCGGGAGAGATCTTTACGGGTCGCTTCGCGAGGGCTGATGGCCGCTAGGATTCCCAGCTTTTCACCAAAGCCGGTCATGGCCTCCGCGTAGTCAGAGCGGTGGATAAGCGGCAGGCAATACTTGGTGCCGAGACTGTGCGCCTGGAGGCAGGTCATAACATTGTCCTCGTCGATGTCAGTGACCGCGATGAAGAAGTCAGCTTCGCCGATCAGCTCCTCTTTCATCTCGGAAATAGAGGTGGCATCGGCGTTAAGAATGGTAACGTTAGTGAGCAGGTCGGTGAGTTCCTGGCAGCGTTCGGCATCTTCTTCAAAAATTCGGATACGGCAGTTCCAGCTCTCAAGCGTCTGCGCGAGGGAGAAGCCGTATTCACCGCCACCGAAGATGACGATGTTGCTCTTTTGGTCTTTGCCGGAGCGCGCCTGCAGGCGCATGATGGTCTCATGCAGCTTGGAGGGTTCGCCGGCGAGAGTGGCCATGTCCCCAGCCAGGAGCACTTCATCAGCCGAGGGCACGATGGTCTCAGTGCCGCGCGTGATGGCGCCGACACGGACGCGAGCGGGAAACTTGATATCACTGAGTGCCTGTCCGCAGTACTTACTTCGCGCAGAGACATAGACCTGCTGAATCTCGACGTAGCCGCGGGCGATTTCCTCGACCATAGCTGACTCGGGGTTGCGGACATGCTTGGCCAGTTCCACTGCAGCAAGGCGCTCGGAGCTGAAAATATAGTCGATCCCGAAGTGTTCTCCTAAGTCGAGAAAGAGGCTGTCTCTTTGCACGCCGGCGTGGACCCTTGCGATAGACTTCTTGGCACCCAGTTTCTTGGACACCGAAGCCGATACGATGTTGTTGTTATTGTCGCTGGTCAGGGAGAGGAAGAGATCACATTCGCCAACTCCGGCATCGATGAGAGCAGTGATCGACGTTCCGTCAGCGGCGACGACCCGGGCGTCGATCTGATGGTTGAGATGTTGCGCGACCTCTTCGTCAGATTCGATCACCACGATGGAGTGGTTTTCAGCGGCCAGGTTAAGCGCAAAGTGGGTGCCGATTTCTCCGGCGCCGACAATGATAATGTTCATAAGTGGCGGTAACCGCTACACACTAACCGCGCGGCGCGAGCGATTCAACGTTTGATGCGGTCTCAATTTTCAGCCATTTTGGGATGGCTCTTTCGCGATAAAGATGTCTTTTTAGCCAATCTGCCTTTCGCAGGCCTTCTCAAACCTGTCGTTTTTGCGAGCGTAGGACGGGTAGCGGGTCTCTTCTACTCTTGGAAGATAACGCCAGTGCTTATACATCCAGAGCCATGGCGCCGGGTTTTCCCGGATGTGAGGTTCGAAGATATTCCAGCAGGCCTGGGCAATAGTTTGCTCGTTGTCGTCCGGTCCGAATGAGAGTGCCTTAAAGCTTTTGAAAAGATAGGTGCCATCATCGCTGGGAATGCAAATTCCCGGAATCACGGGCAAGCCGGTCCGCTTCATCAGTTCGGCGTGGATTGCCGTGACGCAGGTCTTGTGATCGAAGCACTCGATGATAGTGGCCGCTTTTGACGGGGGAATGGTCAGGTCGGTCAGGAAAGCAGCGTGCCCCTTGTTTTTGAGACTCTTGAGGAGTTGTCGAAGGGCACCGCGCTGAGGAATCACCTTGTGTCCAGAGATTTCACGATTTTTTTTGTAAATTTCTGTCAGGCTGGGGTTTTTGAAATCTTGCGCTACGATAGTGAAGGAGTAGCCACGGAAACCCATGATCAGCGCGATCCATTCGAAGTTGCTGTAATGTGGGGTGACCCAGATCGCTCCGGTCTCCCGTGCCGCATCGATCACGTCCCAGTCTTCCGCTTCAATGGAGCAGTAGGTTTCAATACTTTCTGCGGTCAGGCGTTTGCTCCAGAACTGATCGACCACTGTCTGGGCAAAGCTCCGGTAGGACTTCTTGGCTAGGGTGCGGATTTCTGAATCGTTTTTTTCCTCCCCAAAGATGAGCGTTAGGTTTTCAATCGCGATGTTGCGACCGCGCTTGTCCACTGCGAAGCCGAGACTGCCCAGGCCTTTGCTGAGGCCGTGAGCAGCCTTACGTGGCAGCAGGGGGATCAGGGTGTAGAGCAACTGGAGACACAACCATTCCAGTTTGTAGCGCAATTTCTTCCAGATCGACATCGCGGGGGAATAAGACAGCATTTAGGGTAATTGCCAACCATGCATCATCAGACATTCGTTTCGCTTCTCAAGAAAGTCGTGTCCACACCTACGGCACCTTATCATGAGTATCACGTCGCGGCCTTGATCCGTGAGCTGATCGGAGAGATGGCGAATGTGTCGTTGAAAGAAGATAGTTACGGCAATCTGATCGCCTGTTATCGGCGTGGCCGCAAACGGCCCAGGCTGGCATTTGCCGCGCACATGGATCATCCCGGCTGGGTGAAATTCAGGGGTAAACCCGAGTTCCTCGGGTGGGTTCCGGAAGAGCGACAGGATCTCAAACTGGTGGAGTGGTTCGGTAATTTTGGTATGTGGAAGCTGAAGCCTTTTGAACTGAAGGACGGGATCGTTCATTCCCGAGTCTGCGATGATCTCGTTGGCTGTGCGTCGATACTGGCGATGTTTATGGAGCTGGAGGAGAAGGGAACCGAAGCAACTGTTTATGGTCTTTTTACCCGGGCAGAGGAAGTCGGCTTTGTCGGTGCCATGGAGATGGCCAAGAAATGGCCGTTGCCTGAAGGGGTGTGCTTTGTCTCACTGGAAACCAGCGCTGCCCGTGGTGGTGCTGAGCAGGGAAAAGGGCCGGTGATTCGAGTGGGTGACCGGATCAGTGTTTTCGACGACGCCGTGACGGCGGAACTGGTTGATGCAGCGACGGAGGGCAAAATCAAGCATCAGCGAGCCCTGCTGGACGGAGGAGCCTGTGAGGCGACGGCACTGAACCTTTATGGTATCCCTGCGGCGGGAATCTCGGTGATTCTTGGAAACTATCACAACTGCCCGCCGAAAAAGGGAATTATAGAAGAGAACATCGCCCTCTCGGATGCAAAGGACCTCGTAAAGTTGATTACCGCCACGGTGGTTCGGATCTCGGAGCGAAAAGCGTGCGATTCCTCCAAAGCCAAGCTCCGTAAGCGATTGGAGAAGCGAGTTCGCGACAACAGCAAGTATGAGCGGGCGGCACGCAAGGACTGGCCAGCGTAGGAAGGGCAGGGGTTTTTAATATAAGTGAACAATAGTTACCTAATAAACGACCACTGTTTATTTAATACTAGAGTGAAAGTGAGAAGCTGCTAAACTCACGGCCATGAAGGAGTTGAAACGTGAGGGGACCCATTGGCAGCGAGCCCGTCGACCAGACCAGGTGAAGGAGCGTCGTGACTCGATTCTATCGGCAACGAGTCGACTAATTGAGAAGGGCGGTGTTCTGGCCGTAGGTTTGACGGCGATTGCCAGAGAAGCTGGTTTATCGAAGGCGAATCTTTATCGGTATTTCGAAAGCCGTGAAGCCATTCTGCTCGAGCTCTTCGAGAGTGAGATTGCTGCTTGGTCGAATCACTTTGCCGAAATTCTCGACGGTTTGGCCGGACCAACAGACATAGCCGCCGTCGCCCAGGCTACTGCTGACAGCCTCCAGGGTCGCGAGATCTACTGCAGCCTCTTTTCTGCCCTCGCTCCTGACCTCGAGTCCCGATTGACTGAGCCGTTTTTGATTCGTTCACGACGCTCTTTGAGAGAAGCTTTTGTTGGTTTAATAGGGCCATTCAGGGGTGCTCTACCTCACCTTTCGAAGTCTCAGGTCAATGAGTTCTTGATCATGCACGCGATGTTTCTTGCGGGCATCTGGTCGCACGCGACGCCGGGCAAGGCTTTGGCCGAAGTCATGGGGCGAGAGGAGTTTGTTGGCATGCGAATGAACTTTCTGGAACGGGCGCGCTGGCACGCGCTGATCCTGCTGACGGGGTTGGAGTCGATTTCCCAACCCCGCGTAAAGCCGGCTGAATAGGTGGAAAGATTTCATCGACAGATAATCATGGGGATGGTGAAGCCGTCGCCCATTCCAGTGAGCAGACCTCTCACGGTTTCTCGAAAACGAAGAAGACGGGAGTAACCATAATCAAAAAAGTAATATGGTCTAGCGTGCTGGAGTCACCGGGAAACGTGGCTAAGAGGACCACGCGGAGAGCGAGAGCAAAGATAGCGGCAGCCTTCGGATTCAAATTCATGACCACGGTTCACTCGGTGATGGGTTAACCGTCAGTCAGGAAGTGAGATTGTCTAAATCGATAGTCTTTTAAAAAGATCGACTTAAAAAATGTGGCGCTTTGTGATCAAACCACCTGGCCGCCCTCAGGGACAAATTCGTCGCCATAGTAGAGCCTGTAGCGTCCCAGGCGGGAGCGGAGCTTGAGCTCGCTGTCGAAGGCCTTCGAAAGACTGAGGGAATTGAGAGCGCGTCGTTTCTCTCCCTGGGAGACTGCTTTTCCCTCTTTCATTACCATGGCGTGGGTGACTGCGGGGATGATCTCTTCGACGTGGTGGGTCACGAGAATGAGCGAGCGGAAGGAGCCTTTCTGGGTAAGTTCCTCGACGAAGCCGAGGAAGTGTTCCCGTGCCACGGGATCGAGGCCGGCGCAGGGTTCGTCGAGGACTAGCACGTCCATCCGTTGAGCCATCAGTGCGCGGCCGATGAGCAGGCGCTGGCGTTCGCCCTGCGAGAGGTGAATCCAGGGTTGATCACGGAGGTAAATGCAGTCGACTTTTTCGAGGATTTTTTCAGCGGCTTTGATCTCCTTCGGGTCATCGGTCTTCTGCCAGTAGTTGACCATGGCATGCCGGCCGGCGAGGACGATGTCGATGGCAATTTCCGCCGGGTCGATCAACTGAGAAATACTGCTGCTTACGAAGCCGATCCGCTTGCGCCAGTCGTCCCAGTTCTGGGTCTTCGAGTTGACCGCATTCTCGCGCCCTCTCATATGGCAATCGCCCTCGGTGGGCGTCAGGTAGCCCATAAGGACATTCAGCATCGAGGTCTTGCCAGAACCGTTACCACCGAGTACGACCCAGTGCTGATCTCGCTCAACGGTCCAGTTGATATCCTTGAGGATTTCCCGTTCGTTTCGACGGACGGTGACGTTTTCCATTTCGAAAACCGGTGCTGCCATGGCAAAACGTTAGAGTCAGACGTTGGACATTTCTAGCCCCATTTTGCGTGAGGGGAAGATGACGGTCCGGCTTCAACAAGCTCGGGAGGTCTGATAAACCCAGATGGGTTGTGCCGGGGGGGGCGCGAAATGATCTAAATGGTTAATCAATTCTTTTGGATAAATAAAAGTTGTCCATGGTAATGATGAGGAAATCGTGAGCTAATAGTAAAATGGAGTAGTGATCTGCTCATTCCTTTGTCTTTTCCTGCGAGACTATTCCCGGTTCTTAGAATCGATCCAGATCGTCACCGGTCCGTCGTTGTTGAGGGCGACATCCATCATCGCACCGAACTCTCCGGTGCCTACGGTCCTGCCCAGGCCCGTTTCGAGGGCATCGGTGAATTTTTTGTAGAGCGGTATCGCAATGTAAGGGTGAGCGGCCCGCTCGAAACTGGGACGGGTGCCTTTCTTGACCCGGGCGTGAAGGGTAAACTGGCTCACTACGAGAGCTTCTCCTCCGGTATCGAGAATGGACCGGTTCATCTTTCCTTTGTCATCTTCGAAGATTCGCAGCGAGAGAAGTTTGCGGACGAGCCAGTCGATGTCTTCCTCGCCGTCCTCCTTTTCGATCCCAAGCAGGAGCAGCATTCCGGGGCCGATTTGGCTCTTTTCAACACCCTCAATCGTAACGGAAGCGTGACTCACGCGTTGCAGCAATACTCGCATGGGGATTTATGATGCCAAACTCGCGAAATTGAAACGATGGAATTGCATAAACCCAGTAATTACTAAGCTTTGCCTACTGCCAGCACAGTGGTATATTCGCCGCCGACTCCTTCACCGGTGAGGCCCCCTTTAAACAACCTCCTATGGAAATCCTTATCTCCGCCTTTCGCTTTATCGGCATCGTACTTCTCGTCATCATGATGTTCAATATCATGATCGTCGTCCATGAATGGGGGCACTTTTTGGCCGGTCGCTGGCGTGGCCTTCACATCGACCGTTTCCAGATCTGGTTCGGTAAGCCTCTCTGGAAAAAGACAATCAATGGCGTGCAATATGGACTCGGCAGTATTCCCGCCGGCGGATTTGTTTCGTTGCCCCAGATGGCTCCAATGGAAGCCATCGAAGGTAAGGTCGAGGAGGGGGGAGAGGAAAAGCCGAAAAAGGAACTCCCGCCCATCACCCCGCTCGACAAGATCATCGTCGCATTTGCCGGGCCCCTCTTCAGTTTCCTGCTGGCCGTTGTTTTCGCCTGTCTTGTCTTCGTAGTGAAGCGCCCAATCAGTGAGGCGGTATCCTCAACCACTATCGGTCATGTTCTCGAGAAAGTGGAGAACGCCGAGGGTGAAGAGATCGAGTCTCCGGCCTCGAAAGCGGGACTTCGTCGTGGCGACAAGATCACTTTTGTCGACGGCAAGAAAGTTGAGCGTTTTCAGGGAATGAATGACTCCATCATGTGGACTATCATTTCGAGTGACAACCAGAACATCGAAGTCGACTTCCTTCGCGACGGCAAAGAAATGTCCGTTGTGGTCGAACGTCCCGCCGAGGCGACTCACGCCAAGGTGGACGGTCCCTGGTTCAAGCAAGTCTGGGCTTACCTTTCCCGACGTCCCCCGATCCGCACGATTGGTATTTATCCGCAGGTTTCCGCTATCGTGATCGAAACCCTCGAAAACAGCCCGGCTGCTGCAGCCGGTATTCGAAAGGGTGACCACTTCAAGGCCATCAACGGGCAGGAAATGGTGGACGCCAAGGCGGTCTCCGAGTTCGAGTGGACCGCCGGTGAAGAGTATCAAATCCTGATCGGCCGAAGCGGAAAAGACATCACCGTTCCGGTGATTCCGCGTGTCCCTGAAGTAGAAGGAACCGACCCCAAGATCGGGATCGTCAGGTGGAGTGCCAAAGGCTTGGAGCCTCTTGAGCGAGAGAATCCGATTGCCCAGGTCATCGACAGTTTCAACGCAATCGTAAAGACGTTAAAAGCAGTCTTCTCACCGAAGTCCGATGTTAAAGCCGGTCACCTCAGTGGTCCATTTGGAATCATGGGGCTTTACTATGACCTTTTCCAAGACAGTGAAGGCTGGCGCAAGGTGCTCTGGTTCAGCGTGTTGTTAAACGTGAACTTGGCGATTCTCAATCTGTTGCCGTTCCCGGTTCTGGACGGTGGTCACATCGTTATGGCGACGGTGGAGTGGGTCGGCAAGCGCCCCATTCCTTTCAAAATTCTTGAAGCGGTTCAGACGGCCTTTGTGCTGTTCTTGTTAGGGTTTATGGCCTTTGTCACATTAAAAGACGTGGGGGACCGGCTACCCAGCGGGGAGGCCGAGGTCTCCAAAGAGCCAGCCAAGAAACCACCTGCGTTCCTGCCCCTGCAGACTCAGTAGGCCCTGCGAGTCACCAGCCATCAGGCAAAAGCGGCATGAGCCGAAGCTATTCTCCCTCACCACTCAATACTAAGCGACGGACCACGCGAAAGGCGCAGGTCGGCACAGTGGGTATTGGCGGCGAAAATCCGATACGGGTGCAGTCCATGCTCACTAGCGATACGCGCGACACTGATTCCTGTGTCGAAGAGGCGCTGGGCCTGGCTCGCGCAGGATGTGAGATTGTTAGGGTCACAGCACAGACGCGCAAGATTGCCGGGAACTTAGAAAATATTCTCGCTGGCATTCGCGAGCACGATACAGACGTTCCCGTGGTTGCTGATATTCACTTCAAGCCTGATGCCGCGATGGAAGCGGTGAAGTGGGTTGAGAAGGTCCGTGTTAACCCCGGCAACTATGCTGATAAGAAGAAGTTTGCCGTCATCGAATACACCGATGAGGAATACGCCGCCGAGCTGCAGCGTATCGACGAGGAGTTCTCTCCTCTCGTTCTTGAAGCGAAGAAGCGCGGCGTCGGCATGCGGATCGGGACCAACCACGGTTCTCTTAGTGACCGGATCATGAACCGGTTCGGCGATACGCCACTCGGCATGGTTGAGAGTGCGCTCGAGTTTGCCCGGATTGCCCGGAAGCACGATTATCACGACTTCGTTTTCTCGATGAAGGCGAGCAACCCGAAGGTCATGATCGAAGCCTACCGCCTCTTGGTGGCTCGTCTCTATGAAGAGGGTGAGGATTGGATTTACCCCATTCACCTCGGTGTGACGGAAGCCGGTGACGGCGAAGACGGTCGCATCAAGAGCGCGATCGGTATTGGTTCCCTGCTGGCTGACGGAGTGGGTGATACGATTCGAGTCAGCCTGACCGAGGATGCGATTCACGAGATTCCCGTGGCCAAGGCGCTGGTGGAAATTATCCGTGAGCTTCGCGAACTCGGGCCCGATCTCTCGAATGAGATGACCTGGGATGATGTTCCGTGGAATCCTTTTGAATACGAGCGACGTGCTTCGTCCAAGATTGAAGTGCAGGGCATTTCAGTAGGCGGTGATGAAACGATTCGGGTCTTCACTTCACGCGAAAAGTGGGGCGCGCTGGCTCACAAGCTTGACCTGATGGGTGAATTTCAGCCGGAGATCGTGGCGGAGGAGTCAGGTATGCGTGCAATCGATCCACGTGACGAAGCGGCGGTGGCAGAACTGAATGCGCTAGCGGAACCACAACTTGTCACCGTGGTCGATGGCTTAGACATCCCCGTCATTTCTGCGTTTCGCCTGCTCGCGGCGAGGGTGGATGCCAAGCACCCCATCATCCTGAAGGAT
Source organism: Verrucomicrobiota bacterium (assembly GCA_002862135.1). Taxonomy (GTDB): domain Bacteria; phylum Verrucomicrobiota; class Verrucomicrobiia; order Verrucomicrobiales; family DEV007; genus Arctic95D-9. The sequence continues at coordinate 25,408 of PKCI01000023.1, forward strand.
GTGCTTCATCCGAGCGACGACCCGGAGAAAGACTTCCTGCCGACCCTGTTGACTGCGAGCATGAATATCGGTTCTTTAATCTGCGATGGCATTGGCGATGCTGTCCTCGTCCAGGGCGAACAGGCGCCGGGCCAATCCTTGCGCCTGGCCTACAATATCCTACAGGCCTCCGGAGCCCGGATCTTCAAGACCGATTATGTGGCTTGTCCTAGCTGCGGGCGAACCCTCTTTAATCTCCAGACTACTACCCAGAGAATCCGCGAAGCAACGGGCCACCTCAAGGGTGTCCGTATTGCCGTGATGGGATGCATTGTTAACGGTCCGGGCGAAATGGCTGACGCCGACTTTGGGTATGTCGGTGGCGCTCCCGGAAAGATCAACCTCTATGTCGGGAAAGAGGCAGTGAAGTTCAATATCCCTGAGGACGAGGCGGTGGAGCGCCTTATTGACCTTATCAAGGAGCACGATCGATGGATTGAGGCTCCCGAGCCGGTGGCCGGGTAACCTATATCTGCCTATTTCCGCTCCAGCGTCACCACACACTCGAGGTGGCGGGTCTGGGGGAACAGGTCGAAGGGCTGAATCCGCGTGATGCGATAGCGTTCCTTCACGTGCTCAAGGTCACGGATCTGGGTGGCGGGATTGCAGCTAACGTAAACAACGCGTCGGGGGGCGTAGTTGATGAGCTGATCGAGGAACTCAGGGCTGCTGCCTTTGCGGGGAGGATCGATGACCACGGCGGTTTTGGCAGGGTTAAAAGTGACTTCGGCAAAGATGTTGGTCGCATCTCCCTGAATGAAGCGGCAATTTTCGATCTTGTTCTGGGTGGCGTTGCGGCGGGCCCAGTCGATCGAAGATTCGCTGATCTCGATTCCGACGGCTTCCTTGAACTCTCTCGCAGCGGTGAGGCAGAAAAGGCCTGAGCCACAGTAGGCGTCGACAAGGTTTTCGACGGCTCCGCCTCGCAGTGCTTCGGTACGCACATGCTCGGCAAAGTCAGGCAGAATGTGAGGGTTATTCTGGAAAAACTCGCCAGCGTGAAACGAGAAGCGAAGGTCGCCCACCATTTGTTCGCACATCTCGGTGCCGTCGGTGCAGACGTAGCCGTCCAGTGAATCGCGAAGCAGCAAAGTCGCGCCTTTCTTGTAAAACGCGGCTTTCTCTTGGCACTCTTTCCGAATCTTCGGGAGCTTGGCATTGATGGTCTCAGAGGCGATGGGGCAGTGCTCCACGTCGATGAGTTGCTGGCGACGTCCGAAGAGAAGAAAGCCGATCGGCCCCATCTGTCCGTCTCGCGGCTTCTGGAAATGTGGCGTTATTTTGGAGCGATAGCCATAGGTCACTGGGGAGGGGTGAACTGGATCCACGGGATGATCGATCCCGGCCATCCGTTGCAGCAGTTCGGCAACCTGGCGCTGCTTCCACTCCAGTTGCTTTTTGTAGGACAGATTCTGATACTGGCATCCCCCACACTGGGAAAACATCGGGCATCGGGGTTCCACCCGGTCCGTGCTTGGCGCAACGACTTCCAAAAGGTCGGCCTCCGAGTAGTTGGCCGAATTGCGGAATACACGGGCTCGGACCGTTTCTCCGGGTAAAGCAAAGGTCGTAAAAACGACCCAGTTGTCAATTCGAGCGACCCCTTGTCCGAGATTCGTCAGCGACTCAATTTCCAGGGTCAGTTCTTGGTGATACTCGAATGGGTCCGGGTTGAATTTCCTTGGTTTTCGCAACATGGCATTGAAGCTGCTAACCACACTACCCAATCTTGAGTTCCCTGCTTTGGAAAAATAGAAAAACCACCTACCGTGATCTGGTATGGCATCAGAGCCAAGCACTTACACCACAGACCCCAATGAGATCTCTCAGATCTTGGAGGCCCGCCACGCAGATCCGTTTGGATTTCTGGGGCTCCACAAGAATCCTGCCGGAACAGGATGGGTTTTGCGGGTTTTTCGGCCAGGCGCGGCTAGGGTGATTGTCATTCCTGAGGGTGGGAATGAGATCGAAATGACCAGTATCGATCCGGTGGGGCTCTACGAGCACATTTTTGAAACTAAGCCGGAGAAATTTGCCTACCAGTTACGCTATCAGTTTGGTGAGGATTTGACTGACCCGCAGGCCGATGTTTACGCCTTCGGCCCCGTGCTGGGCGAGCAGGACCTGCATTATTTTGGTGAAGGCAGCCATCGTTACCTGTGGAAGTGTCTGGGATCCCACCTTCGTGAAGTCGAGGGCGTCAGTGGGGTCTCATTTGCCGTTTGGGCTCCGAATGCCTATCGCGTCAGTGTGGTGGCTGACTTTAACGCCTGGGATGGCCGAGTTCACCCTATGCGCAATCATAATGGCGTCTGGGAAATTTTTATTCCTCACATCAGTACGGGCGAACACTACAAGTTTGAGATTGTTGGTGCCGGGGGGAATCTTTTCAACAAGAGTGATCCTTTTGCTTTCTTCTCCCAGCATGGGACACAGACGGCCAGCATCACTTTTGACCTGGATCAGTACAAGTGGGGCGACTCCGAATGGATGGAGAAGCGGGCGGAGGTTGACCAGTATCATGCTCCGATGTCCGTCTATGAGGTTCATCTCGGGTCGTGGAAGCGCCGTTTTGACGAAGAGAATCGTTTTCTGACCTACGCAGAATTTGCCGATGAGTTGATCGACTACGTCGTCGACATGGGCTACACCCACATCGAGCTGATGCCGGTGGCCGAGTTTCCTTTCGACGGGTCGTGGGGCTACCAAGTCTGCGGCTTCTTCGCTCCGACCAGTCGCTTCGGCAATCCGGATGACTTCAGGGCCTTTGTGGACCGTTGTCACCAGAAAGGTGTCGGTGTCATTGCGGACTGGGTGCCGGCGCACTTTCCGAAGGATGCTCATGGCCTTGGCAGGTTCGATGGGACGGCGCTTTACGAGCACGCCGATCCCCGGCAGGGCGAACACACAGACTGGGGGACGTTGATCTTCAACTACGGCCGTAACGAGGTGAGAAATTTCCTGATCAGCAATGCGGTGTATTGGCTGAAGGAATTCCACATCGATGGTCTTCGAGTCGATGCGGTAGCTTCAATGCTTTATCTCGATTACTCACGCGAAGATGGGCAGTGGGTTCCGAACCGTTTTGGCGGTCGCGAGAATATTGAGGCGATTGAATTTCTCAAGCAGCTCAATCAGATCTGCTACGATGAGACTCCTGGTATCATGACCATTGCGGAGGAATCCACCGCGTTTCCCGGCGTTTCTCGTCCCGTCGATACCGGCGGCCTTGGTTTCGGCTTCAAGTGGAACATGGGTTGGATGAATGACTCGCTCAGTTACATGAGTCATGAGCCGGTGCATCGAAAGTATCACCACGGCATGGCAACCTTCTCGATGATTTATGCTTATCAAGAGAATTACATCCTCGTCTTGAGCCACGATGAGGTGGTTCATGGTAAAGGATCTATCGTTCAGAAGATGCCGGGGGACCGCTGGCAGCAGATGGCAAACCTTCGCTTCTTCTTTGCATGGATGTTTGCCCATCCTGGCAAGAAGTTGCTTTTTCAGGGCCTCGATTTCGGTCAGTCGGAGGAATGGAATTACACGCAGAGCCTGCCTTGGCACTTGCTGGAATACGATGAGCACAAGGGCGTCCAGCGATTGGTTAAAGACTTGAACCGCCTTTACACCTCCGAGCTGGCTCTTTATGAGCTGGATCATGCGCCCGGTGGTTTCGAATGGCTGGACCACAACGATGCCAAGCACAGTCTTTTCTCTTTCATCCGTCGCAGTCGCGGTGGCGAGACCATTGTTGTGGTCGTAAATGCGACTCCGGTGTCGCGGATGGGTTATCGTCTCGGCGTGCCGGAGGGAGGCTTTTACGAGGAGATCTTCAATTCCGATTCGCAGCTATACGGAGGATCCAATACCGGATCCGGTGGAGGCATCCCGGCGACCGAACATCCGGCGCACGATCGTCCCCAATCGATTCAGGTGGATATCCCGCCACTCGGTGTTGTTTTCTTCAAGCTTAGAGTGGTTTGAAACTCTCCGAGCTTGGGAAGCGGGAAAACGGAGAGCCTCCCTGCCCTCCGTTACATAGCCGCACACACTGACTGTCATCAGACACAGCAGTTTGAATACCAAAGCCTGCCTTCGGCAATAGGCCGCAGACCACATCTCTTCATTGCAATCCTTGCAAATAATAAGAGTTCGTTTCGACTCGCCAGTGCCTGAAGTTCTCGTCAAGAATTCGGCATATTCATTACAGGCAGAACACCACGACGTTGCTCTGTCTACGGCGGTTGAGTTGGCCATAGCCCATAATCCTCTTCCCTGAATCGTGGCATACGATTACAAAGTGAGGGCCTGATTGTAGTAGGGCACCGCACCCCAACCCGTGCACCGCACCGTGGTTCCTGCACCGGGATGGCGCAGTAAGAAGTGTCAAGGTTCCAAATCTTGGCTTGGTCCCTACGTCATGTGTGCACCGATAGCCTCTGTGTAAACGGCATAGACGCTTTGACTTGCAGCCATGAAAAGCCTATTTCTCTTTTTGCCTCCGAAGCAGAGATTGGCGCAATTCTCTGGCAACAAAATTTGGCCAATTCGCTCTCCATCTGGAGCGAAAACGTGGACCCCATCGTAGCCTTCGCCGACCCATCCCGCACTTGACCAGAGGTTCCCATCTGTATCAACCCTTATCCCATCAGAAAGCCCAACCTTGTCAAATCCATCCATTCTCATGGAGGTGAAGACCTTTCCTTTTCGCAAAGTTTCTCCGCTTACTTCCCACACTTTTATGTCAGCTGATTTTATGTCCGTATCCGAAACATAGAGCTGAGATAGGTCAGGAGAGAAGCACAGCCCGTTCGGCCTGCTGATCTCGTCAGTGACTCTTGTAATTTCGCCAGTTTTACCGTCGATTCTGTAGACTGATTACTTCAGTTTGGGTTCGGCCTTATTACCCGCATAGTTTTTCAAAATACCGTATGCAGGATCGGTAAACCAAATCGATCCATCATCCTTTTTAACAACAACATCATTAGGTGAGTTGAATCGCTTACCCTCGAATTCAGCCGCAAGCACTGTCTCATTCCCATCATGCTCATACCTCACCACTGCACGGGCCCCATGAAGACATGAGATCTGACGCCCTTGGTAATCGAAGGTGTTGCCATTGGAATTACCACTCGGCTTCCGGAAAACAGAAACGCGACCATCATCCTCTATCCACCTCAGCTGCAGGTCCCCTGGAACATCGCTAAAGACCATATACTTGCCTACTGCATTCCAAGCACAACCCTCGTTCCAAAGTCGCTCCGGACTCGTGTAGAGCCGTTGGACTGGGGTATTCCCGATCTTGTATTTATCGAAACGCTCGTCTAGCGAGATAATCGAAGGGTCTGGGTATCGTACTGGAGTATTCCAGTTCCAGTCCCTCGCCTGCAAACAGCC
>PKCI01000020.1 GCA_002862135.1 Verrucomicrobiota bacterium
CAGTCTTTCTGGGGAGCCAGTCGAATGCGGGCACCGTTAGCTCCGCCCCGCTTGTCGGATCCGCGGAAGGTGGATGCCGAGGCCCACGCCGTGGAGACAAGGTCTGAAGTGGAGAGGCCGGAACTGATCAGCTTGTCCTTGAGAGCAGAGACGTCTGCGTCGTTGACGAGTTCGTGGTCAACAGCTGGAACGGGATCTTGCCATACCAACTCTTCTTCCGGAACGTCGGTCCCCAGGTAGCGGGAACGAGGACCCATATCGCGGTGCGTCAGCTTGTACCAGGCCTTGGCGAACGCGTCTTCGAACTCTTTCGGATTCTCAAAGAAGCGACGGGAGACTTTTCCATAATCCGGATCCATCTTTAGAGCGAGGTCGGTCGTGAACATCATCGGAGCATGACGCTTGGATGTGACGTGGGCATCCGGGACAGTGCCTTCTCCTGCGCCGTCCTTGGGTTGCCACTGCTTGGCTCCGGCGGGACTTTCAGTCAGCTCCCACTCGTAGGCGAAGAGGTTGGTGAAATACATGTGTGACCACTGCGCAGGGGCACTGGTCCAGGCGCCTTCGAGACCACTAGTGATGGTGTCCTCGGCGTTACCTTTTCCATAGGTGTTGACCCAACCGAAACCCTGAGCTTCGAGAGGAGCGCCTTCGGGTTCCGGGCCGACGATGCCTTCAGGGGTAGCGGCCCCGTGTGCCTTACCGAAGGTGTGACCACCGGCGATGAGGGCAACTGTCTCTTCATCGTTCATCGCCATTCTGGCGAAAGTTTCACGAATGTCGTGCGCCGCGGCGAGCGGGTCGGGATTTCCGTTAGGACCTTCCGGGTTGACGTAGATCAAACCCATCTGGACAGCAGCGAGAGGAGCTTCGAGATCGCGGTCGCCACTGTAACGCTTGTCGCCGAGCCATTCGGATTCAGGACCCCAGTAGATGTCTTCCTGGGGCTCCCAAACATCAGCGCGTCCTCCGGCAAAGCCGAAGGTTTTGAAGCCCATGGATTCGAGGGCGACGTTGCCGGTCAGGATCATGAGGTCGGCCCATGAAATGTTCTGGCCGTATTTCTGCTTGATCGGCCAGAGCAGGCGTCGGGCCTTGTCTAGGTTGCCGTTGTCCGGCCAGCTGTTGAGCGGCGCAAAACGCAAGGTGCCGTCTGAGGCTCCACCGCGACCATCGGTAACGCGGTATGTTCCGGCGCTGTGCCAAGCCATGCGGATGAAGAACGGACCATAGTGCCCGTAGTCAGCCGGCCACCAATCTTGGGAGTCGGTCATCAGTGCTTCGAGATCCTTCTTCACTGCCTCGAGATCGAGTTTGGAGAATGCCTCGTCGTAGTCAAAGGAGTCGCCCAGCGGATTCCCTTTCGGAGAATTTTGATGAAGAATGTTCAGGTTAAGTTGGTTCGGCCACCAATCGCTGTTCGTCATGGAACCGGCGGCGGTGTGCCGATAAGAGGAGGCGGGTTGGCCCATCACGGGGCATTCGCTAATATCATTCATGTGTTTGTTGACTTCCTTTCTTGGAGATGTTCTCTGGGCAAACGCCATGGAACCTGGCAGGAATGCTACCTGAGCAACGAGGGATAGTGGTTGGGGGATTAATTGAGGGTTCGCTTTAGTTGAGGGTCCGCTTTTATCTTAGGCGATACGCATTTGTAGCCTGCAATTGCGGCAGAGGCTAATGGTTCCACGAATAAGTAATGCTTCAAATGCATTATAAGAATATTTGATATGCAAAATATGCATGATAAGGTTGGTATGAAATCTGTCTTGGAACTGGTTCAATTGGAGCAATTCGTCACGCTTGCTCGGACTGGGAATTTCACTCGGGCTGCGAAGAAGTTGAGCCTTTCCCAGTCGGCGTTGAGCCGTTCCATCCAGCGCTTTGAGGACAGAATCGGACAACCATTGTTTGAGCGGAAACCGCGGGAAGTGTTATTGACTGATCTTGGCGAAATCCTGTTGGAGCGTGCTCGTGAGATTCTCCATCTCGTTGAAGACACCATGGAAATGATCGCGGAGGCAGATCAGAATGGGAAAATTCGACTTGGTGCGATTCCGACGATAGCTCCGTACTTTCTCCCCGGAATTCTTGCTGAATTCGCTGAAGCTCACCGTAATATTGCAGTTGTCGTTCAGGAGGATACTACAGAGAATTTAATACGGCGGTGCAGGCATGGAGAGATAGACTTGGCACTTCTTGCCCACCCGGTGCATGCGAAGTATCTCGAGACGGAAGCACTTTTTGATGAGGAGTTGTTCCTCGTCGTTCCTTCCGAGCATGAACTCGCGTCCCGCATGAAGGTGGAGCCCGGCGTGGTGGAGGAGTATCCTTTCGTCACCCTGAACGAGGCGCACTGCCTCGCTGAAAATATTAATTCATTCTGTCGCAATCAATCTCTGCAGCCTGTATCGGTCGAACGAATCAGTCAGCTGGCGACGGTTCAAGAGCTGGTCGCGCTTGATCACGGAATTTCGATCATTCCGGCCATGGCCCGTGACCTCGACGGTAGTGACCGGCGCGTTTACCGGTCTTTCAGCGGTGAGAAACCGAGTCGAACGATCATCATGATGTGGAACCCGAACCGTTACGAGAGCAAGTGGATTCAAGCGCTGAAGCACTACCTGCGAACATCTTGCTCGTGAAAGCGCTCACACAAAAACAGACACGGTCAGGGGATGAACCTGACCCTGTTGAAAAGTGATACTTTGATCACGGAAGCTTAAAACTCCTTAATCTTGATGTTTCGGAACCAGACTTTGTGTCCGTGATCCTGAAGGCCGATGTGGCCTTTTCCGAGTGTGGCGTAGTCCTTCCACTTGGAAAACTTGGCGTTGGCGATCTGCTCGTTCCATTTGTCGCTGTGCATTTCGTATGCGGCAGTTTTGACACCGTTAGTGTAGTACTCGACGTGTTGGCCTTTGACCACGATACGGCTTTCGTTCCACTCGCCAATAGGCTTGGACTCGTCGCTGGTGGCGGGTTCTACCGCGTAGTGAGAGCCGGTCTTCTCGGCTTCGGTGACGGGCTCACCTTTGCCGTTACGGAAACCTTCGTTATCTAGAACTTGGTATTCCGGGCCGGTCAGGTAGGGCTGAGCTGGGCCTTCGCCAACGTGGAACATGACACCTGAGTTCGTGCCTTCCTCGATCTTCCATTCAAAGCGCAGATCAAAATCGTCAAACTGCTTTTCAGTGATGATGTTAGTGTAGGGCTTGGAATCGGTCGTGCTGTCGAGGTGAAGTGTGCCGTCCTCGGCCATCCATTTACCTGCGATGTCGACGCCGTTGTAGCCTTTCCAGCCATTCAGGGTTTTACCGTCAAAGAGGGAAGTCCATTCACCGTCTTTTTCCCCGGCGAAGGAAGTGGTGGAAAACGCGACTGCGGCCGCAAGAAGGAGATAAGAGAGTTTGCTCATATTTCTGATGACGGATTGATGTATGCAGTATAGACGCAGCAGATGCGAGTCATAACAGGGGAAACTTTAAGATGAGGCTATTGATGGCTGATCTCGCTGAGCTCCACGGGGAACTCCTTGACAACTTCGCCGCTGATATCGACGCAACGAAAGATCATGACCGGATCGTCCGGGCGGAGATCAAAGTTGAGCTGACCCCAAAAGTTGCCGGTGTTGTAGGACCAGACGGCGTTTTTGTAGGTCTTGTGAGTGTGCATGTTGGTGACCTTGGCCGAAACGAACTCGTAGAGGGGGTAGCCGGGGCGTTCGATTTTCCAGATGTCGCTACGGTGTCGGTCTCCCGCGATCAGAAGAACACCGTCGATTTTATTTTCAGTGATGAGATCAAAAATTTCGTCGCGCTCTTCACGGGACCAGTCGCCGGCCCAGGAATCTTTACCGTCCTTGTCAGCACCGTCTGCAAACATGGTGCCGGAGGCGATAACCTTGAACTTGCCGGTGGCTTTGGCGAGTTCCTCCATGAGCCACTTCTTCTGGTCGGGGCCAAGCATGGTCTTTTCGCCCTTGTCGCGGTAAAAGCGTCCATCGGTCATGAAGAAGTCGACGTCGCCAAGAGAGAAAGAGTGCCAGGTGCCGGGCATCTCTTCCCCGCCGCCATAGTGAGGGTTGTTCCAGTTCTCGGTGAAGACTTTCCAGTTGGGGCGTTTCCACGAATACTTCATGCCAGCTCCGCCGGAATCGTCATTCATGGCCATGTCGTGATCATCCCAGATTCCATACAGGGCCGATCCGGCTGCGAGTTCGGCGTAGGCCGGACTGAGGTAGCGACGGTAGTAAAAAAAGCGCTGCGCTCCACGGTGGTCGACTACGTCGATGTAGACATTGTCGCCAAGTCCGAGGTAGGCGAGGGGTCGCTGCTTTGACATCGTGCTCCAGGCGTGCTCGTTAACCGGCACATATCGGGAACCGGAACCAAAGGTGACATGGAATTCGACTTTCTGGCCTTTTTCAGGGGCGGTGCGGAAGTTGAAAGTGTCCTGCTGAATGGTTTCACCATTAACAAGGACAGAATAGGCGTGATCCGTGAACGGCTTGAGTTCTTCCACGGTCATGACAGCAGTGAAGTCATTGGTTTCCGAAGTCTGGACGGAATCGGACGTCAGATCCCCAACTTGAATCTGGACGGTTGCCGGTCCGGCACTACGAACCCAGAACTTCGCTGAAGTGGGCTTGATGTCTCCAATGACCGGTCCGTTGAAAAGTTTCAGGTCGTGTTTCTTGACCAACTCCACGAAGGCCGGTTCTTCAAGTAGGTTCGCCATACCGCCTTCTTTACCAAAGCGCCCGGTTTTACCTCCGCTCTCCTTGCCGTAGAGCGCATCGATCAGGTAGGGATCGAGATCGAGCATGACAGGAGATGTTTCACCTTCGGTAATGGGATCCTTGGCAGAAGCAGGCAGCGCGACGAATAGAGAAAATAGGAGTAGTTGGCAGGCCCTTTTAAATGCGGGTAAGATGGTCATGGAGATCGAAAGGACTGAGTGAGGCTTTGAAGTGTCTCTCAAGAGGGCGCTTGAGGCAATGGTTTCCGATGCCACTATGATGCCTGTTTCGATGCGCAAAAGAGGTGACAATCCATGAAACACGTGGCTGTGCCTACGTAATCGTATTTTGTGTCCGAGGCATATCCATGATTTGATGTAAGTGAGTTATGAGCAGCATCCTGTTTTTATCATGACACGAACGATTCAATTGATGTTAAGAGCTAAACTTACTGTATTGCTTATTACAGGCCTCGCAGCGAGTTGGGGAAAAGCAGAGACTTCCGGGGCCTTTCCGAGATCGGATAAGCTTGAAGCTGCGCAAGATCTCATTGAAGGGATTTATCGGCGTGGTGATTTCCGGGGCAGGACCTTCCGCGGGGAGTGGTTGCCTGACAGTTCTGGCTACCTCGTCATGGAGCTTGATGGGGAGTTAAAGAAACGGCGCCTTTTCCGCTACGATGTGGAAGACGGGACACGGACGGAGTGGGATGGGCCAAACGAGAGCGATTCTCAACGAAATGGAAACCTCTCGCCTGATGGAAAACGGGAGATTGAGGTGAGGCGGGGAAATCTCAACGTTCGTGAGCCGAAGGATGGAAAGCCCATCAAGCTGACCTCAAACAAAGAAGACGGTTCTATCCGGATTCACCAGCCTCAGTGGAGTCCTGACAGTTCAAGAATCGCCTTCGTCCAGTCGGATCAATCTGAAGTTCGGTTGCGCAGGGTTCTGGTTCCCGGTGATCCTTCCTATCCTGGACTGCGTGAAGATCGTTTCGCCAGGGTCGGCGGCGCCATACCAAAGCTTAAGGTCGGAGTTGCTGACCTGGAGGCAGATAAGGTTCAGTGGATCAATATCGCGGAACCTGACGAAGATTTTTACCTGGGTTTGGTGGAGTGGGCCGGAAACTCCGACGAATTGGTTATCGAGAAATTGAGCCGCTTCCGCGACCGTCGGGAGTTCTTTCTCGTCGATGTCGTCTCCGGAAAGAGCAGAATTCTTTTCGCGGAATCAGATCCGGCCTGGGTAGTGGCCAGCGTTGCGAAGAACTCCGGGCTGGAATGGATCGAAGATGGAGAAGCCTTTGTCGTGATCAGTGAGAAGGACGGATGGCGTCATGCCTATCGTTACGGAAGAGATGGCAAGAACGAGGTGCTATTGACGCCCGGTGAATACGACATCATCGAGCGAGCGGGAATCGACGAGGAGCGAGAGTGGTACTACTTTTACGCCTCGCCTGAGAACGGGACGCAGAAGTATCTCTATCGAGTTCCGTTGGAAGGCGGTGGTGAGGCAGAGCCAGTCACTCCCGAGGGCCGGGAAGGAACTCACCATTACGTTTTCTCGCCGGACGCTCGCTGGGCGTTCCATACCCACTCAAGTTTTGACACTCCCCCTGTGACCGAATTGTTGACGCTGCCTGATCACAAGGTGGTTCGTGTCCTTGAAGCTAATGAGCCTCTTATGGTGAAACTCACGGGTTTGATTCATCAACCGACGGAATTTTTCCAGGTCGATATCGGAAACGAGGTGGTGATCGATGGGTGGATGATCAAGCCTCCCGGTTTTGATCCGAAGAAAAAATACCCCACGATCGTCTATGTGTATGGCGAGCCTCATGGGCAAACGGTGCTTGATTCCTGGAATGCTGCGCAGGGTCTTTATCATCGGGCTGTTGCTGAGTTAGGATACTTGGTTGTATCAATGGACAACCGCGGGACACCGGCACCTAAAGGCGCCGCCTGGCGACGGGCCGTTGCCGGAAGCCTCGGGCCGCTTTCCACCAAGGAACAGGCAGATGGTATGCTGAAGTTGGCCGAATCTCGGCCTTTTGTGGATACCTCTCGCGTTGGCATCTGGGGTTGGAGCGGCGGTGGTTCGAATACCTTGAACGCCCTGTTCCGCAAACCGGAGGTTTACCAGGTGGGCATTGCTGTTGTGCCCAAACCGCAGCCGCATCTCTACAACGCCTGGTTCCAGGAGATGTATATGGAAACCAGGGAGACGAATCCGGAAGGCTATCACCGATCAGCTCCCATCAACTTTGCTGAGGGTCTCAAGGGGGATCTGCTCATCATTCACGGAACCGGTGAAACCAATACCCATCTCGAGATCGTTGAAGGACTCGTCGATCGCCTGATTGAATTGGGTAAGCCTTTTGACTACATGGCGTATCCGAATCGGAACCACGGTATCAGCGAGGGGAAGGGCACCATGGTTCACATGAGGATGCACATGATCCGATACTGGCTCGACCATCTTCCGTCGGACGCCCGCTAGCCGCACATGCGTTTGAAGCAGCACTGGCTAGGAGGAGATGATTCGGATACATCCACAGTCATGAAGTATCTCCCCTTGCTGCTGGCGCTGCCCGTGATCTCAGTTGCACGTGAAGAACGGGTCTCTGCTCCTCCCGGCAAGGTTTACACCTACAAGGAAGTCGACGGGGCGAAGCGAGAGTTGGAGGTCTATTTTCCTGAAGGACATAACCCGTCCGCGGCATCTGTTCCGGCAATCGTCTTCTTTCACGGTGGTGGATGGGGTGGTGGCTCGCGCGAAGCCTTCAGCTACCAATGCCATTACTTCGCCAGCCGCGGCCTGGTAGCCGTCACGGTGACCTACACTCTCACGTCGAAGGCGGAGGCGGCCAAGCTGGATAAGGGGCTCTCCCGCAAACGAATCTGCGTGCCCGATGCGAAGAGTGCCATTCGCTGGGTCAAGCAACAGGCGAAGGAGTTGGGCGTTGATCGAGGCCGGCTGATTGCCGCAGGTGGCTCGGCCGGTGGCCATATCAGCTTGATCGCGACGAGCAGTCCGGGTCTCAACGACCCTAATGACCCGGAAGGTTTCGATACCTCAGTCGCAGCCAGAGTTCTCTTCAATCCAGCGCTCAGTGCCTCGGATGCTGCCGATCCGGAGATTGATTTCATTCAACATCTCAAGCCCGGGGCTCCGCCTGCGATTGTGTTCTTCGGTAGTGAGGACAAAAGTTGGTTGAAAGGGTGGTGGCCAACCTATCAGAAGTGGAAAGCTCTCGACGGAACCTCGGTCGAACTAGAGATCGCTGAGGGTGAGAAACATGCCTTCTTTAATTTTCAACCGTGGGCGGACCTGACTTTGATATCGGCGGACCTTTTTTTAAACAAGTTAGGGTTTCTGGAGGGTGAGCCCACGCTATCGTTTCCTGAAAGCGGCGAGCGTCTCGTGCCTGCGAACGGTGGCTTCCCGCCGTAGGCGAAGGAACCTGTGAGTATATGTGTCTCTTTCTCGACTGACGATCAAGTCAAGCTGACGCTCAGTAGCAGTAGCCTCTACGGCCACTGTAGTAGCCGCCGCGATACCCGTAATTTCCACCATAATAGCTACCGCGATAGCCGTGGTGTCCACCATGGTAGTAGCCATCATCGTAGTGGTCGTCGGCAACGGCATAGCCGATCACAGCTCCTGTGGCAGCGCCAACGAGGGCGGCTTCAGTTGGAGTGCAGGCGGTATTGGCTATAGAGACGCCGACCGCTCCGGCTGCGATAAGAAGAAGTTTCAGAGAGTTTTTCATCAATCAATAGTTTGTGGTTTCACCGGGGCAAAGCGACAGGCTGTCGCGTGATCCAGTGGGCAGTGGACGGATGAATTCTTTTGCTTATGCAGAGGAAATCAATCTCACCTCTTTTTTCGTTTCGCCGTTTCGCCCTGTCGCTCAGGATCGAAGTTCGAATTCTCGGTCATCATCTGGGCTCCAACATCCTTACGCCATTGCTTGAGGCGCTGGTGCAGATCCTGCACAATTTCTGGATTGGTGGCAGAAAGATCAAGGGACTCACTGATGTCGTCCTTGAGATTGTAAAGTTCAATGGAGCCACCATCTTCGAAGAATTCGACGAGTCTCCAGTCTTTCGCCTTGATGGAGGAATACGGGCTGTCGCCGCCGGCGTGGTAGTGGGGGAAGTGCCAATAAAGGTCCCGATCGATGGTCGCGTCGGGATCTTCGAGAAGGGCCTTGATGCTGACTCCTTCGATGAGCTGGTTTTGTTCGGCGCTGCCTTCGATGCCTGTGAGCTCGAGCAGGGTCGGGTAAAAGTCGATTCCCATGATGGGTTCGTCGCAAGTGGTGCCGGCTTTAATCTTGCCGGGCCAGTAGACGATCGTGGGAACCCGCGTTCCCCCTTCGAAGGCGGAGCCTTTGCCGCGACGCAGGGGGAGATTCTCCGTGAAGTTGTCGTGCTTGCCGTTGCGCTGGGTCAGGCCTCCATTGTCTGAGGTAAAGATGATCAGGGTGTTGTCGAGCTGGCCCGTTTCCTTGAGGGCAGTGACCACATTACCGACAGCGTCATCCATGCTTTTGACCATGGCTGCGTAGTGTGGATTGTTGTGCACGAGATTGTCGGTGATTTTGCCTTCAAAGTATTCGACGAGATCCTCACGACCGGTGACGGGGGTGTGGGGGACGTGGAAAGCCAGATAGAGAAAGAAGGGATCAGCGCTCTTTTCGTTGATCTTTTTGGCAGCCAGTTTTCCGAAGTAGTCGGTAGCGTAGTTGGTTTCAAGGGCGAGCTCCGCAACGGCTTCCTTGGAGAGAAAGTGACCCCTGGAACCTTCGGGGCGGTCTCGGGCGAAGTCGAAGCCATGTCCGGTCGGGCCGACGGTTGAGCCGGGGAAATCGAGGTGCCACTTGCCGATCTGCCAGGTCTGATAGCCTCCGACTTTGAGGGCTTCGGCAACCGTGGTGTAGCTCTCTTTAAGTCCAAGAGTCCAGTCGGGGATGTTGAGCTTGGCGTAAGGACGGTTCTGTCCGGCAATGAAGGTGGTGAGGTGGAGCTGTGCCGGAGTCATTCCGGTCATGATCGCTGCGCGGCTGGGGGAACAGACCGTGCAGGCGGAGTGGGCATCCGTGAACTTCATCCCACCCGCGGCGAGCTTGTCGAGATGAGGGGTTTCGTAAAGATCGCTTTCGAAGCAGGAGAGGCCCGTCCAACCGAGGTCGTCGGCAAGAAACAGGATGATGTTGGGTTTGTCGTCAGCTGCCTTGGTGAATGCAAGCGAAAGAGCTGTGAGAATCAGAAACAACCTGCGAAACATGCCGGAACATCCGGAAAACAAGTGTTGCGGGCAAGTCGATTGATGCCCACCAGGCAGGCCAAGGTTGGCGGCTATCAGCATGTGAAGGAACGTTTTTCCTCGCTATCTCTGGAGAGTGTTGCGGGCGGCGGCTCTTTCCTAGCCCCTCTGCTTTCCCGGTTGGCTCTTACCGAAGACTGACTTCAGATCGCTGACTTTAGTCATAAGCAACTGGCCGTTCTTTTCGTCACGATTTCCTTCTAGGATGATGGGTGTGCCGACGTGGTAAGCCAGGTTGAAGTCGTGGAAGTCACGGAAGCTGACGTCGACGCGGACGGGACCATTATCGGCGACTTCCATGTAGAACGTCTTGGCTTCGTCGAGGTTCTCGGACATGACTAGTCGACCCTGCACGGTTATCTTGTTGCTGGTGAGCTTGATCCAGCTGTCGAAGGGGCGTTCACGGTATTCATTGAAAGGACTGCCGTCGAGGCCTTGGAGAGGGGCGCCTGCATTGGCGTAGGAATCTAAGGGAACTCCAAAGCTCTGCATCAGGGCGAGGTGGAGGCTTCCGAGTTCCTGGTTCTCTGCGTAGCGAAGGTAGCGACCCGTTTTCAGCATGCCGCCGCCCTGGCCGGCCAGGATGGTGGGAATGCGTTGAGCGGTGTGGTTGTCGGAATGGCCCATTCCGGATCCGAATAGCACGACACTGTGGTCGAGCAGGGTGCCATTGTGATCCTTATAAGATTTCAGCTTGGTGAGAAGGTAGTCGAATTTCTCCATGTGCCAGAGGCTGATCTTGAGGAGTCCGTCTATGTTATCGCGGCTGAAGTTTCGGAAAAAGTGAGAGAGGTAGTGGTGTTGTTCTTTCACTCCGAGGAAGTCGAAAATCATGCGGCTGTTACTGTTGCCCAGCATGTAGGTGGCGCATCGAGTGGAGTCCGTCCAGAGAGCGAGGGCGATGAGGTCGATCATCGTGTTGACCTGTTCATCCAGGTTGGTCGCGAGAGGTGGCCGCTGGATTTCCTCGAACTTGATCGGGGAGCGGTTGGTTCCCTTTTGCATCAGTTCGATTCGCTTCTCGGTGTCGCGAACAACGGTGAGGTATTCATCGAGGGTTTCTTTGTCTTCGGATCCTGCCTTCCTCATGAGCGAATCAGCATCTTCGCGAACCCGATCGAGGAGGCTGGTCATCTCTGCGCGCTTGGATGGAATGTCGAGCGGGTTGCGGAAGAGGCGGTCAAAGATGAGTTGTGGATCGCTCTCACGAGGAAGCCGCTCACCGCCGGGACCGTAGGAAATGTAGCTGCAACCGATCTGGCCGGTGAAAAGGCCTTCAGTAGTAAGCTCAAGAGAGCGATGAGTTGTATCGCCGCCGATCTGTTCGGCTATGAGTTGGTCCATTGAGGCCTCCCTGGTGTTCTGGTGGTGGCCGCTGAGAAAGCGTCGCGTTGAATTGGCATGGGAGGAGAAACCAAAATCTCCCATGTTATCGAGGATGAGCAGGTCGTCCTTGTGCCGAGAGAACGGTGCCATCAAGGGCGACATACGGAAGTCATTCTCAACGCCGCCGTTGATGTTCCAGGACGGCGGGTGAACGCCGTTCGGCTTGTAAAGTGACATGAAACGAACCGGGGGAGTATTTTCTCCAGCCAGATTGGTGACTCCGCTGTCGGCGCTGGCCTCCATCAGATTGAGGAAGGGAAGGGGCATCATGGCCCCGGCTGCGCCGCGAAGGAAGGTTCGTCGATTGATACTCCAGTTACGAGTCATGATTCTTTAGTGACAGTGATGATAGTTTGGCGGAAAGGCAGGCTCTTGGCAATCTCGGTAAAGAGGTCCTGCCAGGTGCCGTCAGTTTCGACCAGTTTTGCGGTGATCGCATCAACGGTAGGGCCGTCGTAGGCTTCAAGCTTGCGGCAGAGCGCGTAGGAAAGAGTCTGTTTAACCGAGTTGCGGACGATATCTTCGCGACGACTCGTCATGAAGATCTGCTTGAGCGCTTCGAAGTTCTCAAAGGTTTCTCCGGTGGGAAGTTTGCCGGCAGTATCGATCTTGGGGTTGCCCTGCTTCTTCGATTGCATCTCTTTCGGCAGAGAAGAATTATCACTGAGGAGGTAGGCGCCTTTTTCATTGTAGGCTTCGAAGGCAAATCCGAGCGGGTCGATCTTGTCATGGCAGCGGGCGCAGGTGGCGTCGTCGCGATGCATTTCAAATTGTTCGCGGAAGCTGAGTTTTTTGCCTCCGACGACAGCTTGGATTGGGGGGATGTCAGCCGGTGGTTCACCGAGGTGCTCGCCAAGGATGCGGCGAAGCGTCCAGGTGCCTCGAATGATCGGGCCATGATTCATGGCCAGTATGGCCGGCATGGTGAGAAGGCCTCCGCGTCCCTCAGTGTTCTCCAGCACGAGCTTCTGGTTCGGGGCGACCTGCTTCTCAATGCCCCTGGGCTTCACGTATTTCTCCAGTTTCTTGCGGTCTTTTGGGTAGGCCCCGGCAGTAACATGACTGGTGAATGTCACGTCTGAGTCGATTATCTCCATGACAGGGCGCTCCTCGGTGAAGAGGTAGTTGAGAAAATCAAGAGGCTGGCTTTTGAACGAAATCAGCTGGTAGGGGTCGTTGTAGACATCGTCGATTTCGTCGAGTGCCAGCCATTGGGTGGCGAAGCTGTCTGCCAGGGTCCGCGCCTTGGGGGACTTGAGCATGCGGTCGACCTGCTCTTCGATGATCTTCGAATCTGAGAGAGTGCCGCTGGCGGCGAGGCTGAAGAGTTCTTCGTCAGGGGAATCTTCCCAGAGGAAATAGGAGAGGCGCTCAGCGAGTTCGTAATTGTCGACTTCCTGCTGCTTCTTACCGGGTTGCTTTTCCATTCTCATGCCGCGGTAGAGAAAGCCAGGTGACATGAGAATAGTCTGCATCTCAAACTTGAGTGCTTTGACGAGCTTGGCTCCTGATAGGCCGTCTAAACGGGTAGCCATGTTTTCGATCTCTTCGTCCGAAGCTGGACGCCGGTAGGCCTTGGTTGCGAAATTACGGAGAATGGATTCTCCCATTTTCGGAGTGATGTCCTCGTGCTTGTAGTTCTTGGGTAAATCTTCGTCGAGCAGGGTGTTGAGCGATTGAGGATGGCCTCGGGAAAAAAGGCGAATTAAGGCAACCTCGGCGAAGTAGGCATACTGATCCCAGATGACGGTTGAGATCGGAGCGGCATGAGTGTCATTGATGAAACCGCTTTCCCCGGGTGGGTCGGTCGGCATCAGTTTCAAAATGAGCGAAGGTTCGACGGCGGTTTGCTCGGCCTTCTGGACGTTGTTCTCGAGATCGAATCCGAAGAGCGAACGCATGGTATGGCGATACTCTGGGGTGGAGAGCCGACGTGGTTGGAAGACACCGGGGGTGGCTTCGACGTCGACGTAGTGGCTCTCGTACCAGGCCTGGAAAGCGGCGCGCTCCTCAGGGGAGGGTTGCTTTTCATCCTCGGGCGGCATGTCCTCGTACTCGACGACCTCAGCCGCCAATTGCCAGAAGTCAAAGTCGTCCTCGCCGGCAGCATCCATTGAGATCGTGGTGAAGTCCACCTTGCCCTTCACCTTTTCTCCTCCGTGGCACTGGATGCAATACTGCTCGACAAATCGATTCATCGCGTCCGGCGTCGTATCCACAGAGAAGGCGATCGCAGGAGCGAGAAGGAAAGTGAATGCAGCTTTCAGAAGCGGAAGTGTCCGGTTCGGCATTGTTTCAGACTAACCTTTCGATGAGGCATAGCGACTCACGGGATTGAGGGGGGCAGACTTAGCTCGATTGTGGACGTGAGATAGCTTGGAGACATTGAGTTTCACAATCTGGCAGTCCCCTGCGGTCGCAGAACATGATCGTGAAATAGAGGCCTCCCCACACAATAAGACCCGGAAAATCCGAAATTCCAAGGTAGGGTATACCGGTAAAACGAGAGGAAACCAGCACTGCAATCCCCGGTTTGGGACACATTGCGCTAGCATCGAAGGGCTTCTGGATCGAGAGCGCTACTGAATCCGAAAGATGACCTGGAAACCCTTAAACGAGGCCTTCCATCAACCCAGTACTGGTGGCGAAATGCTCGTGCTCAAGGCCGGCCTGGTGAAGGGCGCTGAGGTAGAGGTTTGGCAGCGGGTAGTTGTTCTTCTGGTCGAAGGCAAGATGGCGTCCGTGTTTGAATCCGCCGCCGGCGAAAAGAACCGGCATGTTGCGGTTATCGTGGCTCGAAGCGTTACCCAAGTTGGAAGTCAGGAGCACCATGGTCTCATCGAGCAGGGACCCGTTCTCTCCGGGAGCTTGCTTTAGCCGGCGGAGGAAATCGGCCCACTCGTTGATCACGGCCTGCTCCACAATGGAGAGTTGGTCGATCTTCTCATCGTCGCGACCGTGGTGGCTGAGACTGTGATAGCCTTCATCCACACCTTCGATGCCGTTGACCTTGGCATTTCCGGGAACATGCAGCGTCATGAAACGAGTGGAATCCGTCTGGAATGCGAGGCGCACGATTTCGAGCATCGCGTTTTCGATTGAAATGGTATTGTTGCGGTCCACATCGATAGGGGCCTTGGAATTGACCTGCGGCTTGGGCTTGTGAACCCATACTTCGTTGGCTTCGAGTCGCTGCTCAAGTTCGCGAACGCTGCTGAACCAGTCGTCCAGTTTCTGCTTGTCACCATAACCGAGTTCGCGCTGGAGAGCCTTGGCATCGTCGCCGACGATATCCATGATGCTACGGCCGCCGCGGATCAGTTCCGCCTGCTGGTCCCGCTCCTTGGCGGTTTCGTCTTTGAAGAGCTTGTTGAAGATCCGGATCGGGTCCTCCATCGCCGGGATCATGGCACCGTTTTCGGTGTAGGACGGGCTGGAGCTGCTCCCAGTGTTAAGAACCATTGAAGGAAAGCGGGTTTCGTGGCCGAGGTGTTTGGCGAAGAGCTGGTCCAGGGAAATGGTGTTTTTAGCGCTGATACCGTTCTTGTTCGGGCAGGCGGAAAAGATACTTCCCTCGGCAGTATGACCGCCACCAACACCAGGATGGGATGAGCCTGACACTACCGTAAAATCATTTCGCAAATCTTGGAGAGGTTTGAGATAGGGAGAGGGTTTATACCTAGGACCGGAAGTTTCCGGAACAAGCAGGGGACTGTGAAGGCCGAGGGAGAGACTGACACCAATGAAGCGCTTTGCCTTAGGCTGAGAGCTGGTATTAGCAAAAGCGGGCATCATCGCATCGAGCATGGGAAGGCCCATGGCAATCCCGGCGTTGCGCAGGGCGGCGCGGCGCGAAAGGCTTTTTCCAAGGGAGATGTTCACATTCTTCATGTTCTGGTTCGGTTGGTATTATTTACTTTGGAAAGCTTCAGTAGCAACGACCGCATGGACAATGCTTCGCATGCCGTAGTTGTCGTCCCTGGTGCGATTGGCGATCTGTTGGATATCCCATCTATCGCTGAAACGGGGCGGGGCGCCAGTGGCGTAGGTGAGGAGATTTTCTCCAAACGCCTTTGCCAGCATTTCGGGCCTACCCGCGTAAATGGTTTTCCATCCCTGAATGCCTTTGAACATTTTTCCGTCTGGAGTGACGCCCGACGGATCAACCTTGGCGCCTGTGTTGCCGGCCGCATATCCAGTCCGCCACAAGCCGACCGGGTTGTAGTTTTCAAAGGCAAAACCTGCGGGATCAATCTTTTGATGGCAGGCCGCGCAGCTCTCATTATTGCTGTGCTTGGCCAGTTGATCACGGATGCTGACCGCGCCGCGGATGTCCGGTTCCACCGCGGGCACGCCCGGAGGCGGAGGGGGGATGTGCAGACCAAGAATCCTTTCTCCTATCCAGACGCCGCGAAGGATCGGCGAGGTGACGGTTCCGTCGGCCGTGACCTTCATGATTGCTCCGTGGCTGACCAGTCCTCCGGCGTAGGGACTGGGGAGTTGGACTCTTTGGATTCCTTTGCCCGGAGTCAGGTTGATCTCCTTGTGGCCGTAGAATCTGGCGAGGCGCTCATTCATGTAGGAGTAATCCGCCATGATTAGTTGTTTAACGGGCCGATCATTGAGGATGAGATCCTCGAGGAAGGTCTGGGTTTCCTGAACCATCGCGTCTTGCACAATAAGATCGAAAGTCTTGAAGCGACGCCGGTCCGGGGTGGTAAAGTCGATCAAATTGAGGGTCAGCCACTGATCGGCCAAACTGTTGATGAATCGCTTCGCCTTTGGATCATTGAGAAGGCGATCAAGCTGGTTGTGGAGTTCCCTCGGGTCAGACGTCAGCTTGCCTTGATTGGCCGCATGGCGCAGATCACCATCGGGCATCGAGTTCCATACCATGTAGCTAAGTCGCGAGGCAAGTGCGTAGTCATCCAGCTTGCCGGGTTTTTCGACGAGGGTCAGGAATCTGGGGGAACAGAGAATGCCACGGTAAGCCGCATGCAGTCCGTCGCTCAACGAGGCTCCGGGTTTCTCCATTTCAGTAACAGCCAGTTCGATCCACGGCTCGATTTGCTCCTGGCTGACAGGACGACGGTAGGCCCGGTTTGCAAAGCGCTTGATTGCCGGAGTTATGATCTCTTGTTTGGACTTTCCTTTCTTTTGCCCGTCCCAGTCGACTCCGAAATAGAGGTTCTCAATGATTTGGTCGCGATTACCATTCGGGTAGATGCGCTCCATTTTTATTCCACTCAGGGCAATGCCCTGATACCCGTCTTTCTTTAGGTTCCTTCCTTTGTAGGAGACTCGACCTCCCGAAGAACCGTTGGAGGCGCGCCTGTAAGTGACATCGTTGGGTTTGATTTCGAGGCAGTGTCCCTCCTCGATGTATGCGTCGTAGACCAAATTCCGCTTTTGTGGGGTGGCCTCTACGATTCCTACAGGAAACATCATCGGAGCATTGGAAGCGCAGTAACCAGAGCGCAGTGTTCCCCAGACAACCCCATCGCGGGGATTGATGGCGTTCACTTGGTTCAGGGTAATCCGATACCAGCCAGAATCGGGAACTCGGGTGCTGTACATGCGTCCGTAGAACTGCGGCCCCATTGGCCAGGTAATCGATTGCCCTTCCCTGAAGTCGGGCCCCCTGTAGTTGCCGGCACCGCGCATTGATTCGGTTCCCAGTTCTTTGGCAGTGAAGATGCGGGAGTAGGTCTTATTCTCTCGCTTGGTGCGGTAAAACGCCTCTTTGAGCGCAGCGTCTGCGGCGTTGAGGTAGGCCGCGAGATTAAAATGAGAAATCTGTTGGACTTCAGCAACCGTTTCAAAACCACGCATGGTCGGGTCTTCGGGGAGGAAGCTTTGGAGTGGAATATCAATTCCAAGAAGATCATGGAGGGTGTGTTCATACTCACGCCGAGTCAGGCGGCGGGTCTGGACTCGGCCAAAAATTTTGCGGGCTTCTCGGTCCACTTCCAAAAGCGGCGTTTTTACTGTGGCAAGGAATTCAGACTTGGCCTCGCTTTGCGGCTGCTTCTTATTCTTCGGAGGCATATCGCCGTAGGCGATGGCATCGTAGACCGCCCTCCAAGTCTCGAAGTTGTCCGGGTCTGTGATATTGAAGTCGAGATCGAGAAGATTGAGATCTCCTTTTCCTGCTACATCGTCATGGCAGTCATAGCAGTAGGTGGAGAGAAATGTCTCCACCTTTTCGCGAATGTCCTCGGGCTTGGCAGCAGGGTTCGCTGCCAATGAGACAAAAATGCCCAAAGTAATGTATCGTAGTGCCATCACTAAAATATCTGGCGGATAGTTGGTTGCGCGGTGTCAGGGACCAACCTGCTCTTCCGCTAATTAAACTAAGCCGTTTGGGACTCGATTCCTTGGCGTTTATGCGTGAGAATCCAATGTGAAGCCATTTTCTCTATCACGGGTTCGATATCGAATTCTACCACACGCTAAAATTTCACTCGCGATTTCGACTCTCGAATCACAGGGGAAAGTCCCCTCTAGCCATGTGGCTCAGTTCGGAGCAGTTTGACAGGAATCCGGGCCCGGTTCTTTCAGTAAAGAGGCATCGACTTCAACGGTATATGCAGTGGCTTGCTTTGATCGATGTCACCGCAAGCCATTCTGGTGCTCCGTGACTGAGGCGTGAAATCGGGATGAGATTCTGGCATGACACCTTTCCGGCCTCTTCGTGGAGGAATAGGTTACTAAAATTCAAGCAGTGGACATTTCCTGGAGAATCTCATATCATACAACCATGAAGAAATTCACCGCCATCCATGTCGCCGCGGTATTTCTTCTGTCTTCACTGGCACAGGCCGAGTGGCGCGAGTTTACCAGCGCCGACGGCTCGAAGAAGGTGAAAGCAGAAGTGCTCGGTTATGACGAAGCGTCCGGGACTGCGACGCTCCAACTCGAAGGAAATCGGAAAATTATCAGTCCGGTTTCGGCTTTCACCGAAGACGATCAGGCCTTCATCAAGAAGGCTGCTGTGGCTCTCTTGGCTGGACGTAATCTCTGGATCGAGTTCGAAGACGATAAAAACGAGATCAGCGAAAAGCGAAATCCGACGAACGGTTATCGAACTGTCCAACTGGAGAGTGGTTACAAGCTTGAAATGCGCAACAACAGCTCGGCTTCATTCGAGGGCCTTACGGCGGATTACCAGATTTTCTACGCCTCTTACGACAAACCAACCAAAGACCGCAGCAAGAGTGAAAGGGTGAAATTCGCATCCATGGACATCCCGTCGATGCAACCCCGCGAGGAAGTCACGGTCGAAACCGAGTCGGTTGACCTAACGGAGATTACGAGATTGCCGCTAAGTGAATGTAAGGGCGGGAGTTGACAGGCTCCGGCCACTTCTTTTCGCGGTTCGCGAAGAGACCAAATAGAAGGAGTGATCCTTAGAGTAAAATTGGACGGCAATCTCGTCCGGGAATACAAGTTTCCATCCAGTATGAGCAAAGTGTGGCGTTACGATGCGGAAGACGCCGGCTGATTGATTTGACAACATGAAGGGCTGCGAGCCCGGTTGAGGCAACCCTGTTAGGTCTCTGGGCCAACAGGGTTGTTTGTGTGTGAGGCAGAAGGCAAAGGTAATAATGCAAAAGTGTGTTCTTGATTCGAGGTTGGCCGTGTGTTTTTTGGAGCTGATTATGTTTCGAATTTTCTTTGGTTTGTTGTTTGCGGTGGTTGTTCCGGTGTCGGGTGAAGAGTCGCGTCCGAATCTTTTGCTCTTCATCGCAGATGACATGACCTACACGGATCTGGGGTGCTACGGGAATCCGGATGTGAAGACGCCGAATGTCGACCGGCTTGCCGCCGAAGGATTGAAGTTCAACCGTTGCTACAACTCGGCGCCGACCTGTTCGCCGCTTCGCCAGAGTTTGTATTCGGGGCTCTATCCGGTCAGGAACGGTGCGCACCCGAATCACAGTCAGGTTTATGACGGAGTGAAGTCGATACCGCACTATCTCAAGCCGCTCGGTTATCGCGTGGGGATTGTGGGTAAACGCCATGAGGCACCGGCGGAGGCGTTTCCTTTCGAGTTTCTTGGGGGCAGTCATGGGGACGGCGGAAAAACACCGGACGGAGAGGACTTACCTCTAAAGGCGGCAAAGGAATTTATCTACCGTGACAATGAGCAGCCCTGGTGTCTCGTCGTGGCTTCGAATCAGCCGCATACCCCGTGGAGTAGGGGAAACGCCTCGGATTATCCCCCTGAGAGACTGACGGTGCCACCCTACCTGGTCGACACACTAGAAACGCGGGAAGGCATGTCGAGGTATTATGCCGAGATCACCTACATGGACGGTCAGGTTGGTGAGGTGATGAAGATCATCAATAACGCCGGGCAAAGTGATAGGACTGCGTTTCTCTGGTTGAGTGAGCAGGGATCACAGTTGCCCTTTGGGAAATGGACCTGCTACGATACCGGCATTCACGCTGCCGCGGTAATGCGCTGGCCGAATACGATTCAAGCGGGAAAGGAAACCGACGCGTTGGTCAGTTATGTCGATGTGGTGCCGACCTTTATTGAGATGGCAGGAGGAACGCCCCACGATGAAGACTTGGATGGGAGGTCCTTTCTACCGGTGTTAAAGGGGCAAAGAGACATTCATCATGAGGCGGTTTTTGCCATGCATACCACTCGCGGGATTTACCATGGTTCTGAGGCGTTTGGCATTCGGGCAGCAACTAATGGTGACTGGCTCTATATTCGAAATCTTCATCCTCACATTGCTTTCGAAAATATGGTCACTGACCGAGGGAGAGAGTATCATTCGTGGAAGGAAGTGGAGTCCAGCTTCGCCCGGGATCGCGTTTCTTTGTACCAGCGCCGTCCTGAGGAAGAGCTCTTCTTTCTTCCTGATGACCCCTGGTGCCTCGAGAACCGTGCCGGGGAGGTCGAGGGGCGAATTCTTTCCTCCAAGCTTGATGCTTGGATGAAACAGCAGGGGGATCTTGGTGATGCCACCGAACGTGACGCCGAGAATCGCCAGCCCGAATACAAGCCTTGGAGCAAAAAGGGCAGATACTAGTCGGAGATCTGGTTCAACGCTTTACTCACGTTTTCCACTGTCAGCAACTCCGGTAGGATGACGGGTTCTTCCTGGCCGGGGATATAGAGAACATTGACCGGAATAGCGGCTTTGCCGAGGTCGTTGATCGCCTTTTGAATTTCGGGGCCTTCATTGGTCCAGTCAGCAATGAGCGGTTCGACTCCCTTACCATTGAACAGTGCCTGCAGTCGTTCGTTATTATAAACCCGTTTGTTAATCTGACAGGTAGCGCACCACTTGGCAGTGAAGTCGATGTAGACCGGCTTGTCGGAATCGCGAAGGTCTTGAACTTTCGCTTCCGACCAAGTGCCCCATTCGAGACCGGTTTCCTGGCCGGGCCAACCCATGGTGATTCCGCTGGCGATCGTCAACAGGGAGATGACAGTGGCAGTGGCGCGTGTCTTCGCTGACTTGAGCGGGGAATTCCAGCGGCCATAGATCCAGCATCCGATTGCGACTACCACTAGGCCGAGAAGCAGCACTAGCATGTCGAGGCTTTCGATCAGGCCGGTAAGAACCCAAGCGAGGAACGCCACCGTTCCGAAGAGTAGGAAAGACATGCCCTGTTTGAAGCTTTCCATCCAGGCTCCGGGCCTCGGAAGGGAAGAGACCAGCTTGGGTAAGAAACTAAGGAGAAGAAAGGGGAAGGCGAGTCCGAGGGCGACAAAGCTAAAGATCAACATTGCCTGGACGGGTGGCAACGACAGGGTGACTCCCAGGGCTGCACCGAGAAATGGGGCCGAGCATGGAGTTGCCACGATGGTGGCGAGCAGTCCTGAAAAAAAGGAGCCCGCCATACCTTGTTTGGCCTGGAGTTCAGCTCCAACCCCGACGGCTGAGGTCCCGATTTCAAAAAGGCCGGCCATGTTGAGGGCGAAGATGAGAAAGAAGGCGCAGAGGACAAAAACGAAAGTGGGAGACTGGAGTTGGAATCCCCATCCTTTGCCAAGCAGGATTACGATCAGTCCGAGAACCCAAAAGGAGAGGAGAACACCGGCGGTGTAGGAGAAACCATGAGCGATCACTTTCCTGCGGTCATCACCTGCCTGTCCAACCACTCCCATAATCTTGATGCCAAGGACTGGGAAGACGCAGGGCATAATGTTCAAGATGAAGCCACCGACGAAAGCAAAGAGCAGGTAAACGGGAAATGAACGCGTTGCTTTGGAAGCGATTTCATCTTCTCCTGAAATCGCAATTTCGGGTTCAGGGGTCGCGGCCTCTTCGTAGAGCGCCGGCAAGCTTTCGTTGGCTGTGGCGGCTTCAGCGAGGGGAATCGAAAGACTGGGTGAGGCGCTGAACGGCATGCAGCTGTGCGGATCGCAGACGAGGGCGGAGACCTTGGCAGAGATCACACCGGAGTCACCGGCGTTTCCCGAGGGGATGATCCTGACGGGCAGGTAGGTGATGCCATCGTATCCCTCGCTCATTTTGCCCTCGGTCGAAGGCACTTTGTAGGTGGCCGGCCAGGACAGTTCCTCCACGGTCCACCCTTCGGGCACGGTCCAGGTGAGGGAAGTGGGGCGTCCCACAACCTCCGGCGGCAGGACCTTGCCGTAGGTGTGGTGGAGAGGCGCATGAACCAACTTGATGGCGGCGAGGAACGGTTCCCCGGGAGTGGCTGCTGTCACATTTGCCACGATTTCTGCGGTTAGTCTTTCCTGTTGCGGCGTGACCGGTGCGTTGGGATTGAAGGCCGGAGCTTCGTCGCCGAACTGGGCGAAAGCTGGCTGGACAGCGTAAACAGCGAGAAGGAAGGCAATCCGGAGATTCATAGTATTAAATAGACGTTCAAATGGGGGTGCACCTTAGCGCTTCATTTGGACGCTGTGATAGTTCCCCATCTGGTCGAGGATCGCGTTCTTCACTTTTACCGGATCAATCATTCCGCTGACACGGTAGAGAATCTTGCCCCTTTCATTGACAAGAATGGTGTAGGGCACCGGTCCGGGCCATTTGGGATCGAGGGCCTCCGCGAGCTCATTCGTGTTCGCTCCGGCAAAAATGTAGTTGTTCGTTGTTCGGCCCTCTGCCTCGACCGCTTTGCGGAGCTTGTCGCTCATGATGATGCGATGTTTGCCAAGGAAGGTTTCGACCTTCTCTTTTTCATCGGGAAGATCGAGGGAGATAGTGATGAGTTCGAAATTGCGACGACTGAACTTTCGGGAAATATCAGAAAGGTCTGGCATTTCCTCAACGCAGGGACCGCACCAGGTCGCCCAGACATTGAACAGGCGAACTTTGCCGCTACCGTTTTTGCGGAGCTTGGCGATTTTGGCGGCATCAATGGTTTCAACGGTAACCTCAGCGGTTTGCCATTGAGCTTCCTCCTCGGCCACGTGCTGACTGCGTTCTTTCCACTTCGTGGAACATCCGTGGGGGCGCGTTCTTTGAACAGGAACGGGTTCGCCGGTCAGCAGCGCCTTGGCCGCATTAACGGCATCGTGAGATTTCACGGTTTCAATTCCAGGAAGGCGGGAATCATCGTAACGTCCGTTGTAGCGAAGCTTGCGCTCTTTATCGAAAATGAAGACATGGGGGGTCGCGAGACAGCCATAAGCGCGTGCGGTGATTTGCTGATCTCCGTCGTAAAGAAATGGAAACGTCCATCCCAGGTCCCCGGCGTAGCGCCTCGAGTCTTCGAATGTCTCGTCGTAGGTAGTGTGTCCAAACTCATCAGGTCGTAGGCCGGATGAATGATTCGGATTAATCGCGACGATAGCGAAGCTTTTATCCTTCATTGAGTTCACAAATTCTTGGAGGCGGGCTTCGATACTGTGCGAGGTGGGGCAGTGAGTGCCAGTGAACAGAATCATGAGCACTTCGGGACCGTCAAAGTCCTTGAGCGTGTATGTCTCTCCGTCGACACCCGGTAGTTTGAAGTCGGGCGCACTGTCACCAATTTCTAGAGGTGTGAAACCTTCCGGCAGGTCCTGCGGGCCCCACGCGAACGACCGGTTTGATACCAGTGCAGCCAGCGCGATTGCCAGGAGGGCGAGAAGGTGACGGGTCGATTTCATCAGCTTAAGTTGTCCTTGTGTTCTGATGGTGCGCTCGGAGGGGGCAGTTCTACAATTATTTTCCCCAACGAATACGTTAACGGGCCTTTCTTCATTATAGCAGGCGCATTTCAGTAAAGGGGAGGACGCGTCTGTGCCTGATTTCGCAACATTCTTTCCTCTTCTTTTAAGCGCTTTCTGCTTTAGACCGTTGCCAAGTGAAGGTTGCGGAGGATGGGTCCGAGATTCTTGGAGTCGGCGATCTTGTTCATGCGCGTCCGTGATCGGGGCGGGTGCCCTGCCCTGATTCGAATCCTGCTCAAGGCCATCGCCTATGAAAATAGCGCTCTTCCTGCGTGAATTAGGCGTCCTTTGTAGAAAGGATTTATTGTGCGCGCTGGGGCTTCCATGGTTGCATATTGACCCTGTCACCATGAAAGCCTTTACAACAATTTCTTTAGCGGCCCTTGTTTGGGTCGGAACGCTCGTCGAGGCGGAAGATAACCGCCCTAATATCATCCTGATCATGGTCGACGATATGGGCTGGTCAGACATCGGCTGCTACGGCTCGGAGATCGAAACGCCGAACATCGACCGGATCGCCGGCGAGGGAATGCTTTTTACGCAGTTCTACAACAACGCCAAGTGCACCACGACACGAGCGTCTCTGCTGACCGGATTGTATCCTCGCAACGGAGGTAAGGGACAGTCCGAGTTGATCACTCAAGAGATGCTGACGCTGGGAGAGGCGATGCGTCACGCGGGCTACCAGACCGGGATGTCCGGGAAGTGGCACAATGGAAAAACCGAGGGTACGATTCCTTTCGATCGCGGTTTCGATGAGGCCTATGGCCTCTGGGACGGCTGCTGTAATTTCTTTAATCCCAAGATCCCCGATCCGGAGTTTAAAGGTGGGCGGGTGCGTCCTTTCGGTCACAACGAAAAGTTTCTCGAGTTTGATGATTTTCCAGACGATTACTTCACCACCGACGCCTTTACCGATCATGCCATTGAAACGATCAAGCGTTTCTCGACGACCGGAAAGCCGTTCTTTCACTATCTGCCTTACACCGCTCCTCACTACCCACTGCATGCGAAGCCGAAGGATATCGCGAAGTATAGAGGCAAATACGCCGAAGGGTGGGACGTGTTGCGACAGAAGCGACTTGCCCGCCAGAAAGAACTCGGACTGATCGATAAGAACTGGGCTATCGAGGAGCGGGACAGCCTGGCGAAGCCGTGGGAAAAGGGCCAATCCAGCGACCTGGAGTGGGAGCAACTGCGCATGGAGGTGTATGCCGCCATGGTCGACAACGTGGATCAAAACATCGGGCGACTTATAGATGTTCTCGATGAAGTTGGAGAAGGAGATAACACCCTGATCCTGTTTCTCTCCGATAACGGAGCCTGCGCCGAAACGCCGGGCGGCAACGACACGGCTCAAGTGCCCGGGCCAAAGGAGTTTTATTCACACGTGGGTCCAGGATGGGCCACGGCACAGAACACTCCCTTTCGTCGCTTCAAGCAATACTGCCATGAAGGAGGCATCGCGACTCCACTGGTAGCACGTTGGCCTGAGGGAATTAAGCCGGGAAGTCGAACTGACCAGGTGGGGCACATTATCGATTTCCTTCCAACCTTTCTCGAGATGGCCGGCGTTGAGTATCCTGACAAGCATCCTGATTTTGAGAAGCAGACCCTGCCACTTGACGGGAAATCGCTCCTGCCGGTGTTCAAGGGCAGGGAACGTGAGCCGCACTCGGAAGTCTATTGGTATTGGGGCGGTAATCGCGCCGTTCGTCAGGACGACTGGAAGTTGGTCTACGATCGCCACGACAAGCGTTGGTTCCTTTTTGATTTTGAGAAAGACCGGGTTGAGGCAAATGACCTTGCCGCTGAGCATCCGGAGATAGTTCAGGAGCTCACCGACAAGTGGAATGCCTGGGCAAAAATGACCGAGGTAAAGGCAAAGTAAGGGGGCTTCGCCTCTGTCGGCCCGCTCAATCTCGAGGTCTCGTTAAGGTCCGCCGATGCCTAAGTGGCAGCCCCACCTTTGCGCAGACACAAAGGCATTCTTGGGGAGATTG
Source organism: Verrucomicrobiota bacterium (assembly GCA_002862135.1). Taxonomy (GTDB): domain Bacteria; phylum Verrucomicrobiota; class Verrucomicrobiia; order Verrucomicrobiales; family DEV007; genus Arctic95D-9. Next base: position 25,613 of record PKCI01000020.1, read on the forward strand.
AAGTTTCTGAAAAGGGTGTTTTTATTTTACTCGGCCCGCCTTTCAAGAACCGGGTTTTGACTTCCACATTTTGATACCTTATGACGAAGTTTTACCCCCTCATTCTGATTTTTGTGGCGCTTCCGCTGGTGCCTGTCGAAACCGCCCAAAGCGTCGATAGACAAAAGGGGGGCAAGAATCCGCTGAGCCCGGTGAATTGTTACGAATCGGTGCCGGGATTTTGTGTCGAGCAGATAACGGCGCCCCGGTCCCGTCATGCCGATCGAGTGGCGCGACGGAAAGGGGTTCGTTTGAGCGTTGAGGAAGCCCCTACGGCTTCTCCTGAGGCCCCCGCGGAAGAGTTAAACTTATTTGCTTCCGGCGACTTTTCCGCATGGACCAACGTGGACGGATCACCTGTCGGAGAGGGCTGGAAATTCGAAAACGGAATCCTCTCCCGTCCCGGTGCGACTGGTGATATCATTACGAAGGAAAAATATAAAGACTTCGAGCTCAGCTTTGAATGGAAGATCTCCGAAGCCGGAAACAGCGGGGTGAAATATCGCTCACGGGAGCGACTCGGTCTTGAATACCAGGTTCTCGATGACGAGAAGCACCCGGACCGTGAAAAACCAAACCATCGCGCCGGATCACTTTATGAGCTCGTCGCGGCTCCGGATGATAAGCCCCTCAAGCCGGTTGGGGAATGGAACACGTCAAAGATTCGAGCGAAGGGCAATCTCATTGAGCACTGGCTCAATGGAGAAAAAGTCGTCAGCGTGGAGTGGGGAACTGATGACTGGTTTGAGCGCTTCAATGCTAGCAAGTATAAGAAGCACGAAGGCTTTGGCAGCTGGAAAGGTCCCATCCTTCTTCAGGATCATAAAGATCCGGTGTGGTATCGGAACTTGAAGGTCCGGAAACTGTAGGCTCTTCGGCGCGCTTTACCGCCAAGATAGTGTTCAGGACGAGTCAGTTAACCCCGAGCGCCGTTTTTAGCATTTCGCCTGAGCTTCGAGAAGCCGAAGAAGAGAGATCCAGCGAAACACCGGAGAATTTACGGGATCGAAAAACGGGGGCTGGTGTTCTCATGCACAAATTGGTGCAACGGGTGATGCAGAAAGACCCGAAGGGGAAGAAGTAGGCCGGAATATTTGCGGGCAAAAGTTCGCTGAAACCTTTCCGACTGCGTAGGGTTCGTAGAAACAGCCATGAAAATTGCCACCTTGACCCTTGTTCTCTGTTCGCTTTTTGCCGCTTCCACTTTTGCCGACTGGCCTCAATTTCGGGGAGAGAACGCCCTCGGGGTATCGGAGGAAAGCGTGCCGACCGAATGGAGCGAGGCGAACAATCTGAAATGGGCAACGGAGTTGGGTGGCGAGGGCAGCTCCTCTCCGATCGTATCCGGTGATGCGGTTTTTATCACGAGCTACAGCGGCAGCGGGGACAGCCTCCTGCGGCACCTCCATCGCATCGATTTGAACAGCGGAGAGGCCGTCTGGACCAAGGATGTCCCTAATGATTTCCCCATCGATTCCGCGCGAGGATACATCACCGAGCACGGTTGGGCCAGCAACACGCCGGTGACGGATGGGGAGGCGGTCTATTGCTACTTCGGAAAGGCGGGAGTGTATGCCTTCGATTTTGATGGCAATCAGCTTTGGAAAGCCCGGACCGGAGGGATGTCTTCCCGCAAGGCCTGGGGGTCTGCTTCCAGTCCGATCCTTTATAAGAATTTGGTGATTGTGCCTGCCGGCGAAGAGACCCACGCCTTCATAGCCTTGAACAAAAAGGACGGCTCTGAGAAGTGGCGTGCTGAGCATCATAGCTATGGGCAGACCTACGGCACTCCCATCCTCGTCAACGTGGACGGTTCACGCACCGACCTGCTTTACGCAGCGGTGGCTAACTTCCGGGCTCTCGATCCGGCGACAGGAGAAGTGCGCTGGACGGCTGATTACAATCTTCCGGGCAACATGTCGAACACGGCTCATCTCAGCGATGATATCCTCACCATTTCCGGAGGGTTCCCGCGAACGGCCCGGGTTGCGATCAAGGTCGGTGGAGAAGGGGATCGCTCCGATGAGATTCTTTACGATACCCAGAAACCGGCTACCTACATGACTGCTCCCGTGGAAGTGGACGGAGTACTCTATTGGATCGCTGACAGCGGGATTGCATTCGCATCGAAGCCCGGAGAGGCCGAGGAAATCTGGGCTGAGCGCGTGCCCGGTCTGGAAGGCGCAGGTGGGCGAGGTAAGCCATTTTACGCTTCGCCCATCGTGGCCGGAGGAAAAATTTATGCCGTCAGCCGGGCAAACGGCACGTTCGTGATCGAACCGTCAGAGGACGGATTGAAGGTGATAGCTCAGAACAAAATCGCGGGAGATAACACGCTCTTCAATGGCACTGCGGCTGCGGCAAACGGGAAATTACTGATTCGCTCTCAGAAAGCGTTGTACTGCATCGGGGAATAACTTTTGGGTAGTTAATTCAACGTGTCGGGCCATAGTCCGGCATGGATTTAATCACTGCTTCTGAAGCCCCCGCTGCTATTGGCCCTTATTCTCATGCCGTCGTTCGAAACGGGTTGGCATATTGCTCAGGTGCTCTGCCTCTGGATCCGGAATCGATGACTCTCGTAGAGGGGATCGAGGCTCAGTCGGAGCAAGTCCTCAAGAACATGGCTGCCGTACTCAGCGCCTCTGGATCCAGTCTCGCTCAAGTGGTCAAAACCACGATCTTTCTCGCCAATATGGCTGACTTTCCGGTTGTCAACGGAATCTACGCCGAAGCCTTTGGCGATCACAAGCCGGCTCGTTCTACCGTTCAGGTGGCAGCCCTTCCGCTCGGCGCCTCGATTGAAATCGAGTGCATTGCCGAGGTGGAATAGGGAAGCAAATCTTACTGAGCCAGTTCAGCCGCACGCTGCTGGCTCTCGTCGCTCAGGGTGGAAAGTGGGATGGTGGCTGACTTGCCGTTGGTCAGCTTCAGCGTGATGTCGGTGCCGTTGCTGGCAACGTAGCTCGCTTCGATGGAGCGGCCCTTGTCGTTGGTCCAGGTCTCCTTGGCGAAGGTCTTCTCACCTTTCGAGTTGACCATTTCCCCTCGCATCATGGTGAGACCTTCTTCGGCTTCGGTGAAACCATTAACGTCCTTCATGTTGAAGTAGGGAATCAGGCTGATCAGTTTCTCAGCGGAAGGATCGGTCACAGCAACGACTGGAATAGGGCCACGGGCTTCTTTGCTGTAGATCGCGTCCTGCACCGCCTGCGGCGACTTGTGCAGATTCATTCCCGTGATGATAATGATCTCAGTGTCTTTCTGGAGCTTCTCGATTGCTACCGAACTGGCAGCATTAGCTGGGCCTCATGTCGAGTCCGGGTCCATCAGGAGGAATGTGATCCCTTTGTTGGAACTGGCCGCCATTTCCATCACTTCACCGAGATCATCTAGCTCCTTGACGAAGTCGGGAACAAGATACTTGTCAGCTCCTTGGAGAGAAAGAATTGAGGCCGCAGCAAAGATACCGGCGAGAAAAACTCCCGTTTTCATAGGCATACATAATCAGGCATTCCCTGATTAAGAAAGCCTCTTTGAACCGCAATAGTGTAGGGTTGTGGTGGCCCTGTCGTTAGACTCCCTGTAGCAGCTCACTCTCCTGCAATTTCTCTAAGCCACTCACGGACGCGGTCGCGATATTTGCTTTCCCGATGCATCCAAAGGTCGGTGTGGGGGTGAACGACGGGACCTTCCGGAATATCAAACAGGTCTTTTACCGGCACATCGAGAAAAGAGAATTCAGCCAGTTCGATATGGTCCTTGAGAAAGCTGTCTCGAATCCTACTGCCATTCTGTCCTGAGACGAGAACGGGGCGGCCTTTAAGCCGAGCGAGGCGATCGAGAGCGAACTCGCGTTCGCTTTTTGGGTAGCCCCAGGTCTTGGCGCCATCGAAGTGGTCGTGAGTGAACACTCCAGCCCATAGGCTGGCGATTTCATCGTCGGCAAGACCGATGTAGCTCGATCCAATCGCGCCGCGGGAGAAGCCGCAGACGATGACTCTGTCAGGATCGCCTCCGAACTGCCTGCAGATACGGGGAAGGTTCACCTTGCAGTAATCAACGGTGGCTTTTTTGTCGCCCCACCACTTTGTGGCGTTCCTCTTTCGGCCCTCCTCGACGTAGGGCATGCAGACCCAGATGTATTTTCTTCCTCCGCTCATACCGAACCCGAGGTTGGCATCTTTCACTTCGCCACTTCCCTTGCCGGCTGGAAATTTGTTTCCGGTATACTCGACGATAACGGGATAACTGCCGTCGGGTTTCCAGTCAGTGGGCAGATAAAGTGAATGGTAAACCTCGGTGCCCTCGTACTCGGGTGCAACCTGCCGGACTCGTTTGCCGGCGGCGGGTTCATCGGTGCTCATCACCGGGGTGATAAGGTCTTTGCAGCGCGCGTGAGGCGCGGTGAAGGCCAGCACGGCGATGCAGGCGAACCACTTCATGCCATGATATCTTTGATCATATTAGCTTCTTTCACGGCGGTCAGCCGCACATCGAGGCCGTGGAAACGGGTGGTGAGAAGGAGGTGATCGATCACAAGTTGGTGAAGAATGGTTGCGTGAAGGTCGCGGACGGGGACGGGATTTTCGACCACGCTGTAACCGAGTTCATCGGTATTGCCGTAGCTCATGCCGCCGCGGATAACGCCTCTGGTAAGAACCGTGCTGTAACCCTGGATGTGGTGATCACGTCCGGAGCCTTGGGCCATGGGAGTGCGTCCGAATTCTCCACCCCAGATGATGAGCGTGTCCTTGAGCAGATCGCGATCCTTGAGGTCCGGGATGAGAGCCGCGGTGCCGCGGTCGAAGCTGAGCGACTCGGCGGCACGCGCGGAGATTACCAG
>PKCI01000166.1 GCA_002862135.1 Verrucomicrobiota bacterium
CGTTCTCACCGGCCTCATGGCGACTCACCCGTCCTCGCCCTTGCAGGGCGAGGAGCCCAAACGGCCCAACGTTCTCTTCCTCTCAATTGATGACCTCAATGACTGGATCGCCTGCCTCGGAGGGCATCCGCAAGTCCAAACCCCCAATCTTGACCGGCTCGCAGCACGGGGCACCCTTTTCACCAACGCCCACTGCCAGTCCCCACTCTGCAACCCCTCTCGAACCTCGGTGATGCTGGGGCTTCGCCCCACCACGACCGGCATCTATTCCCTGCAGCCCGCCTTTCGCACTTTGCCCAATTACCAAGACTACGTCTCAATGCCCCAGGCCTTTGCGGCCAGCGGCTATACCACATCCACCTGTGGCAAGATCTACCACAAGGACGCCGGTAAGGATTGCTTCCAACTCGAGGGCGCCCCGACTTTACAAAAGGGGGGGCGACCTCCGGAGCGACTGACTCCGGAAGAGGTCGGTCGCCTCGACTGGGGCACGTGGCCTCCTAACGATTCAGAACAACGCGATTACGCAACGGCTTCCTGGGCCGTCGAACAGCTCAGCACCTTAGCAGACTCTGACTCGTCCGAACCCTTCTTCATGGCGGTCGGCTTTTACCGGCCGCATGTGCCTCTCTACGCCTCCCAAAAGTGGTTTGACCTCTACCCAGAGGAGTCAGTCATGCTGCCACCTACCCGGGAAAACGATCGCGCTGACACGCCCCGCTTTTCCTGGAACATTCATTGGTCACTTCCCGAGGCTCGATTGAAACCGGTGGAAGAGGCCGGCGAGTGGAAGAATAAGGTTCGCGCCTATCTCGCCTGTGTCAGCTTCATGGACGCCCAGGTCGGACGTGTTCTCGACGCCCTCGAGGAAAGTGGACGAGCCGATGAAACCATCGTCGTGGCCTGGTCTGATCACGGTTACCACCTCGGGGAAAAAGAGATCACCGGCAAGAACACACTCTGGGATCCCTCGACCCGCGTGCCACTCATGTTTGTCGGTCCCGGCATCGCTGAGGGTGCCCGCTGTGAGCGTCCCGTGGAACTACTCGACCTTTACCCGACCCTGGCGGAACTCTGCCAATTGGAGTCGGCGCCTGAGGAACTCGAAGGCCTCAGCCTGGTGCCTCAGTTGCGCAACGCTAACGCTCCGCGCGATCGCTACGCCTTCACCTCACACGGTCCTGGCAACGACGCCGTCCGCACCGAAACCCACCGCTACATCCGCTACGCAGACGGTTCTGAAGAACTCTACGATCTCCGCAACGATCCCGAAGAATTTACCAACCTGGCCAGCAATACGGAAACCGAAGCGCTCAAAGAGAAACTCGGCGCGCTGCTTCCCGAGAACCCTGCCAAACCCGCCCAAGGCAGTCACGCCCGCCTCATCGAACGCAAGGCGGATGGCTCCGTTTGGTGGGAGAACGAACTGATCGCAGAAGACGCTCCCATTCCGGGATTCTGAGAAAACCGCAGTGTCAGCTATCAAACGAAACCTTTCCCCACTCCATCTTCCAGTCGTAAAAATTTCACCAGAACGTAAACCAAAGTTACCCCATGTATAAGCATTCTTACCTGATCACCCTTCTCTTTTATCTCACCGCCCTCTCAGCCAAGTCCGAAGCGGCTCCAACCGACCTGCAATGGGTCTCCGAGGAGCCCAAGCCCCAATGGATCTGGCGGGCCAACAAGACAGACAACGAGCCGATTTACTTCCGCAAAAGCTTCGAGGCCCCAACCGGGATCACTTCGGCCATCCTCTACGCCACTTGTGACAACGGAGCGGACGTTTACCTCAACGGCAAAAAAGTGGGAACCGCAGCCGACTGGGGCGCCCCCATTATTCTCAAGGATGCAGCCAAGCACCTCGAGGCGGGCCATACCAATGCCCTTGCCGTCAAAGCTCGAAATCGTGGCGGCCTCGCCGCGTTTGTTTTCAAGCTGGAAATGGAACATCCCGGCGGCAAGGCAGTGGTGATCTCGGATCCTTCCTGGAAGATGAATCTCTTCGCCTCCGACAACTGGAGCCAGGTTGAATTCGATGATTCCAGCTGGAACCAGAAGCTCAAATCTATGGGCAATATCGGAGTCCAACCCTGGGGTGTCCCGGGCTTGACAGGAGGACCAACAGGCCGACCAGCGGGCGCCCTGACAGGCAGCGCTACCGCAAAAGGCTATGCACTAGATGCCAACACCCCCACTGTGGCAGAGGGTTTTAAGGTGGAATTGCTCTACGAAGTGCCCAAGTCCGAGCAAGGCAGCTGGGTTTCTCTCACCACTGACGACCAGGGTCGATTGCTCGCCTCCGACCAGGGCAATGCGGGGCTCTATCGCATCACCGTTTCGGAATCCTCAAAGAAGCCCTCCGTCGCGGTCGAAAAGATGCCGGTCGAGATCTCGGGAGCGCAGGGTTTGGTCTGGCATAACGACGCTCTCTACTTCAATCGCAACGGCGGCCCTTTCTACCGGGTCACCGACTCCACCGGTGATGGACAACTCGATGCCGCCGAAGAACTCCCCGGTGCCAACGGCGGTGGTGAGCATGGCAATCATGCGGTTATCGTCGCCGAAGACGGCAAGCACCTTTATGTCGACGGTGGAAACTCCACCAACCTGCCCGACGAATCCAGCATCTCCGGATCCAGGGTCCAGGGCTGGGACGAAGATCTCCTCCTCACCCGGGAATGGGATGCCAACGGCCACGCTCGTGGGCGCCTTGCTCCCGGCGGTTGGATCAGTAAATTCAATCCTGACACCAAGACCCACGACATCATTTCCACCGGCTACCGAAACCAGTACGACATCGCCCTGAACCGGGCCGGCGACCTCTTCACCTACGACGCCGACATGGAGTGGGACCTTGGCACGCCCTGGTATCGCCCCACTCGTATCAACCATGTCCTGAGCGGCTCTGACTACGGCTGGCGCAGCGGCTCCGGCAAGTGGCCCGAGTATTACGAGGACAGCCTGCCGGCTCTCGTTAACATCGGCCCCGGCTCACCCACCGGCGTCGTCTCCGGTCTGGGGTCGAAGTTCCCCGCGAAATACCAGGATGCGATCTACGCGCTCGACTGGACCTTTGGAACGATCTACGCGATTCACCTCACTCCTGACGGTGCCGGCTACAAGGCCGAACAGGAACCCTTCTGCTTCGGAGCTCCCCTGCCCGTCACTGATGCCATCATCGGACACGACGGGGCTCTCTACTTCACCATTGGAGGACGCAACACGCAGTCCGCCCTCTTCCGGATCACCTACACTGGAGACGAATCCACCGAGCCGGTTTTGGGTGACCTGCCGGGAGGAAAAGTCCGCGAACTTCGCCGCAGTCTTGAGGCATTCCATGATACTGAAAATGCCGACGCCGTTGCCACGGCCTGGCCCCACCTTTCCAGCAGCGACCGCTGGCTTCGTCATGCCGCCCGCGTCGCCATCGAATCCCAGCCGCTGGAACAGTGGGCTGACAAAGTGACAAGCGAAAAGAATCCGCAGGCTCGCATCACCGGAGCCGTCGCTCTGGCCCGCCAGGGCGACGCGTCTCACCAGACCGCGCTCGTCGACGCCTTGCTCGACCTCGACCCGGCGACACTCAGCGAGTCCGAATACCTCGGACTGCTTCGCGCCTACGCCCTCACTTTCATTCGCCTCGGTCAACCCACCGACACCCAACGCGAAGCCATTATCGCTGAATTGGATACCCACTTCCCTCACGAAAGCAACGATGTGAACACCGAACTGGTGCGAGTCCTCGTTTACCTTCAGTCACCCACCGTGATTGAAAAGACTCTCGAGATGATCGCTAACCGCGGTGAGCCCATCGTCCCCGAATGGACCGAACTGGCCCAACGGAACACCCGCTACGGGGGCCGGGTCCTCGCCATGCTCGCGAATCATCCACCCACTCACGAGGTTCACTACGCCTTCATGCTGCGCAACCTGCGCACCGGCTGGACCATGGAACAACGCCGCGACTACATTGAATTCGTCAACGAAGCGGCCAAGTACCCAGGTGGCAATAGCTACGCCAAATTTCTCACCAACGTAAGGGACGAGGTGCTCAGTCACCTGAGCAATGCCGAACGCACCGAACTGGCTGACATCAGCGGAGAAAACTTCAACCCCGTGCCTGATTTTGAAATCACACCACCCAAGGGTCCCGGTAAGAACTGGACCGTGGCTGAAGCTGCAAAACACGCCAGGAAGGATGGCAAAGCCATTCGTGGTGCGAATTTCCACAGCGGTCGCAACCTTTTCCACGCCATTGGCTGCGCTGCCTGCCATCGCTTTGACAGTCTCGGAGGCGACATCGGCCCTGACCTGACGACAGTGAATAATAAGTTCGATATCGACTACCTGCTCGAGTCTATCATCGAACCGAGCAAGGTCATCAGTGATCAATACGGCTCCAAAATCGTGACGATGAATGATGGCACCATTCACTCCGGTCTCGTTGTCGAGCGTGATAACGAAGTCGACGTCTATCCTGCCGCCAAAACAACAGAGGAGCTCAAGCCGGCCACACTAAAGACCAGCGAAATCGCCAAGATCGAAGAGTCTCCCGTTTCTCAAATGCCGCCCATGATGATGAACATGCTCAACGGCGACGAAGTGCGCGACCTCATCGCTTACCTGCTTTCCGGAGGCGATTCAAAGGCGCGGCTTTATGGCAAGTGATAATCGACCTCGCTGAATTCCTAAACGATCTTCATGTCGAGTGAACCGTCGCATCGCCGGCGTTCACGCGAAACGAGGCTCGCGTAGTGGTCTTTCCTCCAGGCATGAGCACGTCATCCACTACCTGGTAGTGACTGATCCATCGCTCCGGCGTCACGTCGCAAAGGATGTATCCCCGTTCCGCGTTGTAGAATTTCGTGCCGGGATTATTGGCCAGGTATAGATCATGATGAGAGCGCTTCGCCTCACCGTTGCCACCACTGCTCAGTGAAGTGGCGACGAATTCCGCCGCAATAGGATCTCCTTTCGGCTCAAGGTCGTTGACGCGAAGTTCGTTGACCCAGTTGCTATGGATGTCACCCGTCAGGACCATCGGATTGGTGATGTTCCGCTCCTTCAGGAAACGAACCAGCTCATTGCGCTCATTCGCGTAGCCGGGCCACTGGTCCATGGAGTAAATTGCCTCGTCGTTCTCCTTAGTCTGGCGATTGGCCATGCCCATCATGACTTGCTGGGCGAGAACATTCCACTGTGACTCGGATCGGACTATCGATTGCTGCAACCAACCTCGCTGTTGATGTCCTAACATGGTATTCGCCGGATCGAGTGCCACCTTATTGAGCGGCTTGTTGCGGTCGCCGTTCGGCTGATCGGTCCGATACTGACGGGTGTCGAGGACGAAGAAGTCAGCCAACCGCCCAAATTTACCGCTACGGTAGAGTTTCATGTCGTGCCCCATGGGACAGGCAGAAGCCCGCAGCGGCATCATTTCATAGTAGGCTTGGTAGGCGGCCGCTCTTCGCTTGAGGAAAGCGATCCGATCGATGCCCTGCTCTTCTGAAATATCGTTCGCACAGTTGTTATCGAACTCGTGATCATCCCAGGTCACCCACCAGGGGCAATGAGCGTGCATTCGTTGAAGCAGCGAATCAGTCCGGTACTGATTGTAGCGCTGCCGGTATTGCTCGAGAGATTCGATCTCCGGCCCCACATGAGTGCGAATCCGGTTCGGGTTGCCGGCATACTCATAAATGTAGTCCCCGAGGTGAAACACGAGATCCGGCTCGTCGGCCATCATCTGCTCATAGGCCGTGTAGAGACCCTGCTCATAGTTCTGGCAGGAGGTGACGGCAAAGCGCAACTTCTCTGGCAGGACATGATCCGCAGGCATGGTCCGGGTTCGACCAACCGGGCTCGCAAAGTCACCAACGCGAAACCGATAGTGATACCAGCGATCAGGCTCGAGACCCTGCGTCTCCACATGAATCGTGTGCCCGAGGTGCGGTGTGGCCAGAGCCGTGCCCGACTGCACGATTTCGCTCATGCCCTCATCATGGCCCACTTCCCAGGTGACCTCGGTAAACGCATCCAGAGGCATGCCCCCGTTCACTTCAAGTGGCTTCGGCGCCAGTTTTGTCCACAGGACCATGCCTTCGTGATCGGGATCGCCCGAGGCAACCCCCAGGGTGAAAGGATTATTCGAAAACTTTGAAGTCCTCGTTCCCTTGTCCTCGGCACTCAATCCAACCCAGGGGACAGAAGACAGAGCGGCGAGATATGAGGTGAAGAGGCGGCGGCTGATGCCACCTTCTTGACGGGCGATTTGATCGAGGCGGTTGAAGTCCATACCAGCCGTGAGAATAGTGAGTCGCGCCTACTGTCAAAAGTCAAATAACTGGCGGCTTTGTGGGAGTCCCTCGATACCCGTTCCTCATCGAAAATGCCCATCCTCGAAAATTGACGACTGCTCTCCACTCCGCTCTGATACTGAAGAAGAGCTCATTTTTACCGAATTCACACCGACCACGGAAACGTCTCCTTTCATGCAAACTCGTCGACAGCATCTCGCATCATTGGGAACACCCCTGACATTACCGGCTCTCAACACGACTGCTCAAACAGAGACACGTCCGCTGTTTTCCTTTGGGCTCATGTCTGATTGTCAGTATGTTGATGCCGAGCGAAAGGGTTCGCGCTTTTACAGAGAAAGCCCTGCTAAACTGGAGGCCGCCATTAAGGTATTGAATCAACGCGAATTGGCCTTCACGTTTCATTTGGGAGACTTTATCGATCGCGATTTTGACAGCTTCGAGCGTCTCGATCCCATTGCCTCCAAACTCACTTCGCCTCTAAACCACGCCCTGGGGAATCATGATTTCGAGGTCGAGGACACGAGAAAGCAAGATGTCCTCAAGAAGCTGGGCTTGAAAAAGGGCCACTACAGCCTTCAAAAGGCGGGTTTTCGCTTTCTTATTCTCGATACCACGGAAGTGAGCACGTATCGGTATTCTAGGGGTTCCGAAGCTCGATCAGACGCCGCGGCAGAACTGAAGCGCCTTCAGCACTTGGGCAATCCAGGATCTAAGCCATGGAACGGCCGCCCCGGCGACCACCAGATGCGCTGGATGGAATCAGAGTTGATCGGCGCATCGAAGGCGGGGGAAACGGTTCTCGTATTCGGGCATCATCCTGTCCTTCCCCAAGAATCGCACGCTGTTTGGAACGCCTCAGCCGTGAATGCACTTTTTCAAAAGCACACCTGTGCCAAACTCTATATCAACGGCCACAACCATGCCGGTCACTACCTGGACTCAGAGGGGCTGCACTACCTGACTCTCGACGGCATGGTGGAAACTAAAGACACCAACGCTTTTGCCATCGCGGATCTCTATTCTGATCGTCTTGAGATCAACGGATTCGGTCGTCAGGGATCCCACATCTTGAAATTCCGGTAGTATCTCTCCGCGCCTTTCTTAACCTTCTGGCATCCCCTTATTGAGCCGGTAGGCAAATACAGAATCTTTCCCACACTTTCTACCCCTACCCAAAACCTTTCGACCCATGACTCTGAAACATCTCCTGTCATCCACTCTCTCGATCCTTCTGCTTCTTGCCGGAGGCGTGATCGCCAAGGAACCCAACGTGGTGGTTTTCCTCGTCGACGATCTCGGCTACATGGATATCGGAGCGAACAATCCGGACTGCTTCTACGACACGCCCAATATCGATCGGCTGTCAGATTCGGGCATGCGGTTTACGGACGGCTATGCCGCCAACCCTGTCTGTTCGCCGACCCGATACAGTCTCATGACCGGCAAGTACCCAACCCGGGTTCAGGCCACCAACTTCTTCTCAGGCAAACGATCCGGGAAGTTCAATCCTGCTCCATTGGTCGATGACATGGCCGCCGAAGAAATCACCATCGCTGAAGAGCTCAAGACCAAGGGCTACGCCACCTTCTTCGCCGGCAAATGGCACCTGGGTCACTCCGAGGAGCTCTACCCACAGGGCCAGGGATTTGATATCAACATCGGGGGCTGGTCTCGCGGTGGCCCTTACACTGGTAAGAAGTATTTCGCGCCCTTTGAGAATCCCCAGATGGAAGTCGAGAGCCCGGAGGGTGAGCACCTCCCCGCCCGTCTCGCCAGGGACACCGCCGAGTTCATCGAAGCCAACAAGGACCAGCCGTTCCTGGCCTACCTGTCTTTCTATTCCGTGCATACACCGCTGCAGGGCCGCCCCGACCTCGTGGAGAAATACAAAGCTCGCGCTGCTGAAATTGCGGGCGAGGAATTTGCCGACGAAGAGCAGGTCTTCGGCGACAAGCCGCGGCAGGTCAGAGTTCTGCAGAAACACGCCGTCTACGCCGCCATGGTCGAAGCCATGGATGAAGCGGTCGGCACGGTGCTCGATCAACTCGACGCTTCCGGCGTCGCCGACAACACCATCGTCGTCTTCACTTCCGACAACGGTGGCCTCTCCACTTCCGAAGGCTCCCCCACCAGCAACCTGCCCCTGCGCGGTGGCAAAGGCTGGGTCTACGAGGGTGGCATTCGCGAGCCCTGGATCATTCGATACCCCGGTGTGACAGAGCCTGGTTCCGTCAGCGAAGAAATGATCTGCTCGATTGATCTGTTTCCCACCGTCGCAGCAGCGGCCGGCATCGAGATCGGTCATCTCGTCGACGGGATCGATCTTACTCCTGCGCTGCGTGGCGAAAGCTTGGATCGCCAATCGCTCTACTGGCATTACCCCCACTACAGCAACCAGGGCGGCATTCCCGGCGGTGCCATTCGCGAAGGGAACTACAAGCTGTTCGAGCGCTATGAAGACGGCCGCATTCACCTTTACGACCTGGAAAACGACATCGGCGAACAGAATGACCTCGCTGCTGAGAAGCCGGAACTGGTCCAGGAAATGCGGAAGCGACTGCACGAGTGGTATGAGGAAGTAGATGCGAAGTTCCTCCAGGAAAAGGACGGCAACACTCCCTGGCGTCCCGAGGACTAAAGCGCCGACTGAAGCTCGCTCAGCACGATCTGCTTCTGAATCCGGGTCCGGTTCTCCAAATCCTGGATCCGCAGGTCGAGCGTAGTATCATCGCCATTCCAGTCGATCTCGATGACTCCGAAGTTCTCCTGGTGATAGGTTTGCTCAGTATCACGATACTGGTTGTCGGTCGGCGTCCCCCGTTTGTGCGGCTGGTTCAAACTGCTCGAGGTGAGGTCATAAAGCGGATACGGCACACCCTCCCGCTGCACCGAAAGATCTGACCAATGCCGGTCGCCACTGAGAAAGACCACACCCGCCGCTTCCGTTGTTTCAATCAGATCGATCAAACGCTGGCGTTCGGCCGGTAGATTGGACCAGGTCTCCTGCCCGGCCGCTTCTGCGATGAACTGAATGCTGGTGGCGATGATGCGAATCTCCGCCGGTTGCTTCAACTGTTCCTCCAGCCATTGCCACTGCGCTTCGCCTAACATAGGCACCGAGGCATCCTCATTCGGATAGTAGGGCCCGCCCACGCGACGCTCACCTGTTTTGAGCGGCCCGCGAAAATAACGCGTGTCCAGGAGGACGATCTGCACACGCTGCCCCTCCGGCCCAATGATTTGGGCATCGTAAACACCCTCACGCTGGGGACGCGGCGAATTCAAAGGATCGCCCCAGAAATCGGAAAAGATCTTCTGCGCTTCCCGCTTCTTCGGATACTCTTCGCCCGCATCATTCCGACCAAAATCATGATCATCCCAGGTCGCGAGAACCGGACAAGTGGCACGAAGCAATGAAAAGCCGGGATCAGCGTTGAGCTGAGCATATTTCGCCCGCATTACCTCCATATCCTCGGTGTCGGCGTAGATGTTGTCGCCAATCATCAGAAACACTTCCGGGCGATCCTGCACGATCGTCCGAAAGATGGGCATCGGTTGAGTCTGCTTCACACACGAACCAAAATGTATCCGACTCAACGGCTCAGCAGCACGAGCTGACCATGCCATAACAAACACACCAATCAGACCAACTATCCATTGCTGTTTCATCCTCACCATCCAGCGACATGGCGGGGCACTTGAAAAGCAAAACCTGATACCTCACCGCGCCGGCTCTACGGGCCGCCCCTCAGCCGCTGCACCTCTGCGCTCAAGGCAGCGTAGTCCTGGCGCGCTCTGGCGAGTGCCTTGGACAACTGTTCCACCAGTTGCTCTTCATTCGACACTTTTCCCTGCAGCTCGCGAACGGCACTGGCATCACCTACTTTCGAGGACTTTCCATCGATCATTTCCACCATCACTCCTCCCCGACCTCTCGATTGCTTTGCCTTGGCCACTTGCAGCTGCTGACGGAGTTCGTTGAGTTGTTCGGTGCGGCGGGAAAGATCTGACTCCAGGCTGAGGATCCCGGCATGCTGAGCTTTCAGCATTTCCTCTTTCGCTGCGATTTGCCTGGCTCGTTCCTCCAGACTCATCTTCGGGGTTTCCGACGCGGAATTATTAACGACTATCTTCGGAGCTGCTTTCGGCGGTGCCGTCACCGGAGGAGGCATTTCCCGGGATTCGGGTTTTTCGATCGGCACCTTCGCTCCTTCTTCGGCCACCACCCCCGGTTCAGTCTCCTCAGGCTCCTGCCCCTGAGACTTCAGCCGCGGTTTCTCACATCCGGCAAGAAACGTCAGTAGCAATAATGCGGCGACAGTTTGCAGGCAGTGAATCAGACGTTTCATTTCCAGATCTCCCTCCGAACCAATTCAAGAGGGCAGCAGACGTTACGCGGGGCGGGCTATCCGGAGACGTTCCCGCTCCCCATCGAATTCTTCTTCCGCCCATCAGCGCTTTGCCTGCAGATCAATTTCCGCCCAACGCACCTCATCGGCAGGACCGTCCTGGGTGAAGACGGCAAAGGAACGGGTCAACTCGGCTGGAATCGAGGCTTCGGTAGCCGGAGTCCATCCCTCAGAATTCCCATCGGCGGACTTCCATGATCCTTTCACCTTGTCCCCCTCCACTTCGAGCCGCAACTGAGACCCCTGACCTTCGATTTTGACTTTCGCCAATACGAGGCGCTTTTCCCCCGCAAACTCCCGGCCCATCACCACGAAGTAGTCACCGTCGATATACTCCACGACGAACTTCACGAAACGATCATCATCGACATAGAGCACCACGCCCGCCTGTTCATATTTGATCATCGGATCCACCAGTTTGACGGCGATCTCGATGCTGTCCTGGTCGGCAACCGGGGCACGACGCACCAGAATGTTTTCCGCCTTCTCCTCACGCTCCGCCCAGATCCGGCCGGGTTGGGTTCGGATTCTCAGAACTCCATCATCGGAAAGCTTCCACTCTTCCGCATCTTCCCGAATCCAGCGCCAGTCTTTCTGCAGGGTTTCCGCATCTAGTGCCAAAACACCGGCAGGCACCAACGCTAACAGTCCCCAAAGAATCTGATACACTCTCATGTCGAAAAGCGTAGGCAGTCAGAATCGACCGGTCAATTCACGGCCGATCCCGATTCCCGCAATAGTCTTGATTGGGTTTTCCAAAGAGGCTCAAAAAAAATGTCCTGATTCCCCCGCCCCCGGCGATAGACGATTGTGCTCCCCTTCCGTCCGCGGAATACGGCACACTAATCATCGCATGGCCTTACCAGAATCCAGCATTGTCGAGATCATCATTCGCGAGCGCATCAGCGTGCTGGCGTATGTGAACTCGATCCTGCACGACGCCCACCAGGCGGAGGACTGCTTCCAGGAAGTCCTGACCCAGGCGATCACCCGCAAGGCAGAGTTTGACGACGAAACCCACGTGATCCGCTGGACCCTGGCCGCGTCGCGCAACAAGGCCATCGATGTCATCCGCAAGAAGCAGCGCCAGCCTCTGCAACTGGAGGACGACGTGCTCGAGCTGGTTGAGGCGCAATGGACGCAGAAGCTCACCGGCAATGAGGACAATGGCCACGCCCAGACCCGGGCTCTGAGTTACTGTCTCCAGGAACTGACCGATAACAACCGCCGCATCGTCGAGCTGCGCTACTTCGACGGACTCAAGTCTGCCGCCGTCGCCGACGCGCTCGGCCGCAGTGTCGACAGCATCTACAAAGCGCTCACACGCATCCATAGCTCCCTGCGCGGCTGCGTCGAACGCCGCCTGCCACTTGAACAAGGAGGCGCCTTGAAATGAACGCGGACGAATCTTTCCATCTCCGGCTCCTGAAGTTCCAGGAAGGCAGCCTCTCTCCTGAAGAGTTCGAGGCCTTCAACGCCGAGTTGCGCGAATCGCCGGAGCTGCGCGACGCCTTCATCGAACACAATCATTTTGCTCAGCTACTCCGGGAAGTGCCCCAGATCAGCGAGCCCGCCGCCCCGTCCCCGCCTGTCCGCGGGAATTTCTTTTCTCCCACCCGCCTCGCCGTGGGCCTGGCTGCTGCCGTGGCCGTGCTGCTGCTGGCCTGGCAGGGAATGAAATCCCCGGACGCCCCCGCTTCTCCAAATACGCCCATCGCCACGCTGTCTCACTCCGCCGGTGCCCGCTGGAGCGATGGCTCAGTCGTCCAGAACCTGGAACTGACCTCGCCGCGACTTCTCGAATTTGAAACAGGCCTCGTCCGACTCGACTTCGCCAACGGGGCCTGCCTCGCCCTCGAGGGCAACAGCGCCCTCGAAATCGTCGACGAGATGAAGGTCCGCCTCATCCGGGGTGTGCTCACCGCGGAGATTCCCGAGACGGCCCATGGCTTCACCGTCGACACCGCCAGCGCGTCGGTGATTGATTACGGCACGGCTTTCGGTGTGTCCGTTGGTCAGGACGGTCAAACCGACGTCTGCGTCTTCGAAGGCGAGGTCGGCGTGACCACCGACTCTCAGACCGATCCCCTACATCTCTTCGAAGGCGATGCGGTCCAGGCCGCTCCGTCCTTTGACGGGCTTCGTGAAGTGGCCTTCGACACCTCCCTCTACGAGAACGCGTGGCCGGTAACCTCGGGTGTGCTGCAGACCACCGGCATTCTCAAGTTCGCCGCTCCGGGTCCGGACTTTGTCCCCGGGAAATTCGAAGACAACGACCACATCGTCGTCTTCCGCGAGCAGCAGCACGTCACCCTCGAAGCGCCCGTGTTGGTCGACCTAGCCGAACCGGGCGAGTATTGGAAGCTCAGTGCGGAAGAACGCCGTTCTCACGTAGCCAGTGGCCGCGAAGTCGGCAGCTTCCTGTTCCAGCTCAATCCAGTGGGCAGCATTCGCCCCGACGATGAAATCGGTCCGCGAACCGTGATGGGCCAGATCACCTTTGACCGCCCTATTCTCGGAGTCATCACCACCACGGACACACTGGAAGCTTCCGACGAAGCGCTCGGTGATCCACGAGGCCATTACCTCCGCGGCACCCGGGGCATCGAAGCCCGACGCAAACTCACCAAACCGCCCGGAGAAGGTAAGGACCTCATCATCCTCGCAGCCGATCGCCGCACCCTCATTCTCAGCCTGACCGCTGCCACGTCCCTAGACCAGATCCGCGTGCTGGTTGATCACACACCCTGATTTAAGCGCCCTCAAGTTCGATGCCCACGACCCTTACCAGAACCTTTTTGGTCTTCTCGCTACTTCCATTTCTTTTATCGGTAACGCGAAGTGATTGCCAGGAAGAGAGCGATGGCTTCGTCTCGCTCTTTGACGGAGCAACCATGAAGGGCTGGCAAGGGAGCCGCCATGGCTACGAAGCCAAAGATGGAGTGTTATCCTGCCTCCCCGGAAAAGGGAACGGCGGAAACATCTTCACCGAGAAAACATACGGGAACTTCGTTCTGCGCTTCGAGTTCAAACTAACGCCTGGAGCTAACAATGGCCTCGCCCTGCGATGCCCGCTTGAAGGAAAGCCCCACGGGAAGGGCTTCGAAAGTCAAATCCTCGACAACACCGCAGAGCGCTACCAGAACCTCAAGGAAACCCAGTACCACGGATCACTTTACAAGCTTCTTGCCGCTAAACGGGGTCACCTGAATCCCGTGGGCGAATGGAATCGACAGGAAGTCCTCATGGACGGAGACCACATCAGGATCACGTTGAATGGTAAGGTGATCCTGGAAGACCATGACATCTCCCGTTTCCGTCGCCCTGCCGAGGGTTACCTCGGATTCCTCGGTCACGGTTCACGGGTCGAGTTTCGAGAGATCAGAATCAAGGAGTTGGAAGAAGGGGGCGAGAATTGATGAATCCCGGTTTCACCACTTCACGACGCGGAATTCTGAAAGCAGCTGTTCTTCCAGTTGCCGCGCCGTATGTCAGTCGTCTCTCGTGGGTGCAGGGTTCCCCGATGCAGCGGCTCCAATATGCCGCCATCGGTGCCGACGGACGAGGTGGCGCCGATATCGGCTCGATGATCAGTCACGCCCAGATCCACATCGTCGCCGCGGCTGACGTGGACGCCGCCGCTCAGGCCAAGGTTAAGAACCGATTCTCGGAGCTGGAAACCTTCTTCGACTGGCGGGAGATGCTCCGATCCAGGAACGATGAGATCGACATCGTCAGCGTTTCCACCCCCGACCACATGCACGGAATTCAGGCTATGAGCGCTATGAATCTCGGCAAGCACGTCTACGTTCAGAAACCGCTGGCCCAGTCCATCGGCGAGTGCCGCGCCATGCAGGAGACCGCGAAGCGCAACGACGTTCTCGTGCAGATGGGCACCCAGGGCGCCTCCAGCCTCTACGACCGGATGGCGACAGCCCTCATCCAGCAGGAACCGGTCGGCAAGATCAGTGAAGTCTGGACCGTGAGCGGAAAGAGCTGGGGCGATACCAAGCCCTTTTCGGATGCCGTCGATCCGGTTCCGGAAGGTCTGGACTGGGATGGGTGGCTCGGCGTCGGTGAGGAACGTCCATACGTCGACAATTACTACCATCCCAAGAACTGGCGCCGCCGGCAGGAATACGGCTGCGGCACCCTGGGCGACATGGGCTGCCACATTTTTAATGCGATGTATCGAGGCCTGGAGCTCACCGCGCCGACCGCGGTCCGGTCCGCAACTGCCGTTCCCAACCGCTACAACTGGACCTCGAACGAACGGGTCGAATACCGGTTCCCGGGAACCCGCTACACCGAAAGCGAGCTAAGGATGACCTGGGTGAGCGGCCGAGAGAGTCCACCCGCGGAACTGATGTCCATGATCCCGGAAGGTACGAACTTCCGATTCGGTTGCCTGCTGGTGGGTAGTGAAGGCGTTCTCATGACGCGGCACGGAAGCTCTCCCATGGTTCTCCCGAGAGAAAAGTTCGCCGGCGTCCGTCCGGAGAAACTCGAGTCCATGGGAGGGCACCACCATTCCTTTATCGACGCGGTGATCGCGGGCAGGGGAGACGGTGAGCTGCTTTCCCCGATCGATTTTGCGGCTCCCCTGACCGAATTCATCCTGCTCGGAAATATTGCCATGCAGCACTCTCCCGACTGGCTCGAATGGGATAGCAAAAAGGCGAAGATCATCAACAACAAGGAGGCCAGCGAGAGAGTCCACCGCAGCTACCGGGAGGGCTGGGCAGTCATGGGAGCTGGAGGCCATGAAGGATAGCAAAATCATTTCAATGAAAGTTCCTTTCATCGCCGCACTGGTCTTTCTCCTCCCGATTATCGACACATCGGGCGCCGAGCGGCCACCCAACGTGTTGTTCATCATCTCCGACGACCTCACCGCGACAGCCCTGGGCTGTTATGGAAACGAGGTCTGCGCGACCCCCAACATCGACGGGCTCGCCGCCCGGGGCACCCGCTTCACGCGCGCCTATTGCCAGGCCACGACCTGCGGCCCCTCCCGTGCGTCGCTGATGTTCGGCTACTATCCTTACGCTACTAAAGCGACGGGCTACACCAGTGGCCGCGAAGAGGTCGGC
Organism: Verrucomicrobiota bacterium; assembly: GCA_002862135.1. Classification (GTDB taxonomy): domain Bacteria; phylum Verrucomicrobiota; class Verrucomicrobiia; order Verrucomicrobiales; family DEV007; genus Arctic95D-9. Next base: position 15,826 of record PKCI01000166.1, read on the forward strand.
CCCGACAAGGACAGCTGGGCCCAGCACTTCCGCAAGAACGGATATCACACCGCCCGCATCTCGAAGATCTTTCACATGGGAGTGCCCACCGATATCGGTCCCGGGCGTGATGGCGAGGACGATCCCGCTTCCTGGGACGAAGCCTTCAACAGCCCCGGCCCCGAATCGAAAGCTCCTGGCTTCGGCGAAACACTCCAGAACAATCCCGATGGGACGAAGCTGGGCGCCGCGGGCGGCAATCGCTTCTCGACAGTCGAGGCCGAGGGCGATCACCTCGTCCACTCCGACGGCAAGACCGCAGACAAGGCAATCGAGCTCATCCATCGCTACAAGGATCTCGACAAGCCTTTCTTCCTGGCGGTCGGCTTCGTCCGGCCCCACGTCCCCTTGGTCGCCCCGGCGGAATACTTCGCGCCCTATCCCGTCGAGGCCATGGTTCTCCCGCCCAAACTCCCTGGCGACCGCGCCGACATCCCTGACAATCCAGCCAACCGACGCACCTCAACCAACCTGGAGATGAATCTTCTCCAGCAGAAGAAGCTCATCCGCGCCTACTATGCATCGGTCAGCTTCGTCGATGCCATGGTTGGCAAGGTCCTCACCACCCTCGAGGAGAACGGCCAGCGCGACAACACCATCGTCATTTTCACCAGCGACCACGGCTATCATCTCGGCGAACACGACATGTGGTCCAAAGTCAGCCTCCACGAGGAGTCGGCCCGCGTCCCCCTCATTATCTGCGTCCCCGGGAAGGAGCCCGCCGTCTGCCATTCCCTTACCGAGCTCCTCGATCTCTATCCGACCACCGCCAGCCTCTGCGGCCTCCCCATCCCGAAGAACCTCCAGGGCCAGGACATCTCCGGGATGCTGGAAGATCCGCGGGTCCAGGTTCGCGATGCCATCCTCTCCAGCAGTAAGGGGCGACTCTACCGCACCGACCAGTGGGCGCTCCTCGACTACGGAAAGGCCGGCGAACTCTACGACATGGAAGAGGACCCAAAACAGTATACCAATCTGATCGACCATCCCGAGTATGCCGACGTCCTTCGCGAACTGCGCGAGGGCCTAACCGAAAAACTTCGTGAAATCGAAAACAACGACCTCAATGGCGCCCTGAAGAGCGCCTCGGCGGGCCCGGCACCCGGAACGACAATAATGCCTGCTCAATGATGATAGCTCGGTTCGAATCAGTCATACTTACCCATCTATATGCCCTATGAAAATTGATCGAAGAAACTTCCTCCGTGGTGTCGGCGTAACTCTCGCGTTACCGACATTCGAGACCTTTGCTAAAGCAGCAGGCTCACAATCCCCGGCCAGCCGCTTCGTCGCGGTGGCACCGAACTACGGCATGAATCCCGAGGGCTTCTTCCCCACCACCACGGGAAGCAACTACGCGATGCCTCACCTGCTCACTTCGCTGGAATCCCATCGCGATCATCTCACCATCCTGAGCAATATGGATCACCCTGAAGTGGGCGGTGGCCACGGTGCTTCCAACACCTTTCTCAACGGGGTGGAGATGAAGGATGTGAAAGACAGCCCCCAGAAGCTGCATTCCCTCGACCAATACATCGCCGAGAAGATCGGTTCGCAGAATCGCTTCCCTTCCCTGCTGCTTGGCTCCGGAGGCACCTCGTGGTCCCGCGCCGGGATCCGCCTGCCCAGCGACCTCAATCCGGAACAGGTCTTTGCCAAGCTATTCATCAACGACAACGACAAGGTCAAAGCCTCGACCCGTCGCTACATCGAAGAGGACAACAGCATTCTCGACGTCGTGCTCGAAGACGCCAAGCGCCTCAACAGCCGCCTCTCCAAAACCGATCAGGACAAGCTCGACCAGTACTTCACCTCCATCCGAGAAGTGGAGAAGAAACTGAACCGCCAGGTCGACTGGATCGACATCGACAAGCCCGGCGCCAGTGACCAGGTCCTCTACGGCGACGACGACAGCGATGTCATCGTGGACCTGACCTATCCCTACAACACCGAGGTGATGTATGACCTCATGGTCCTGGCCCTTCAGACCGACTCCACCCGGGTTGCCTCCTACGGTCACCCCGGCGGCAACCGCCTCTTCCCCTTCGAGGGCATCACGATGGGCTACCACTCGCTGACTCATCACGGCAAACGTCCCGACCTTCTCAAGGAACTCTGGATCATTGAGAAGTTTTACGCCGATCAGTTTGCCCGCTTCCTCACCAAGATGCAGGAAGCCAAGGACGCCGAGGGCCGCCCGCTGCTCGACACCACCACCGTGCTTTTCGGCAGCGGCATGGGCAACGCCAGTTCTCACTCCAGCCGCAACCTGCCCATCATGGTTGCCGGCGGCGGAATGAAACATGGCCAGCACCACACCTTCGAGCGCGAAGGACGCGACGGCCGCCCACTCTGCGATCTCTACGTGACCCTGCTCCAGCAGCTCGGTATCGAAGACGACGCTTTCTCCACCAGCACAGGCAACCTCAACCACCTGCTCACCTGATGCGCCCTGTTCTCGTTCTCACGGGCCTTTCCCTCATCGGATTGGCCCACTCCACCGGCGTCGCCAAGGAAGATCCGTTGACGCCTTTTCTCGAGACCTACTGTCTCGAATGCCACGACGATGTGGTTCAGAAAGGCGACCGCCGCTTTGACGAACTGACCGGAGAAATCACCGATCTCGCGTCGGCGGAAGCCTTCCAGGAAATTCTCGATCAACTCAACCTCGCCGAGATGCCTCCTGAGGATGAGAAGCAGCCGTCCGTGGAAGAACTCCAGCACCTCGTCGCCTGGTTGACCGACTCTCTTGCCGTCGCTCGCGAAGCAGCCCGCGGCCAGGCCGACAACGTGGTCCTGCGCCGTCTCAATCGCACCGAGTATCGCAACACAATTCGGGACCTGTTCTCGCTCCCGATGGACGACTTCGATCCCACCGCCACCTTCCCACCCGACGACGTCACCGATGGTTTCGACACCGTGGGCGAAGGTCAGGTCACGTCCGACTACCTGATGCGCAACTATCTCGAAGCTGCCCGTCTCGTTGCTGACAAAGCCGTCCGCCCCGGACCGGAGCCGAAGAAAATTCACGACCGTGCCGAAGGAGAAGAGATCATTGGCTCTCACGAATCCCTTCGCCCTGACATTGCCCGACTCACCATCAAGATGCGCCAGCCGCTCGAGATCGCCCGCATTCACAAAGCGGGTGTTCCCGCCGATGGCGAATACGTGATCCGTTTCAAAGCGAGCGCCTACAATCGCAAGTCCCGCTACGCCGACGAACACCTGCGCTACAACTCGGATGAGCCGATGCGCCTCGCCATCAGCATCGATTCACGCGAACAGGGTCCGCTCTCTCACCGCATCATTGGCGAATATGACATTCCCGACGAAGAGCCCACCGTTTTCGAACACCGGGTCTGGCTCGACGAAGGCTTCAGATTTCGCCTGCACTGGGCAAACGGGCCACACGGCTCCTTTAAGCGCATCATGCGCAAGGTCCTGCCGAAGTACACCGACGACGCCATCTATCCCTACCGCAATCCCCCGGAAATGTATCTCGGCTCCGGCCCGGAACTGCACGTCTACTGGATGGAAATCGAAGGCCCCTTCTTCGACGAATGGCCTCCGCCCGGTTTCTCGCGTTACTTCCCCGATCCGCCCGAGAAACCTGACACGGCCTACTTGAACGAGTCCATCACTCGTCTCGCCACCAGCGCGTTTCGCCGTCCCGCTTCGCAGGAAGAACTGGCTCCCTACTTTGGCCTCGTCGAACGACACTTCAAAGAAACCGGCGATCCCTGGCACGCGGCCAAGATCGGAATCCGCGCGGTGCTGGCCTCTCCCAGCTTTCTCTATCTTGGAGAAGACGCGCCACCGGAGGGAGACGATCGCATCAACGCCTATCAGTTCGCGTCTCGACTCGCCTTCTTTCTCTGGAGCTCCACGCCTGACAACATCCTGCTTTCCGCCGCCCACCGCGGCACGCTGTCGGATCCCACCGTGCTTCGCGAGCAAATCGATCGCATGCTCAACGACCCGCGTTCCCGGGCCTTCTCCGAGAACTTTCCCGATCAATGGCTGCACCTGAATCAGCTCGGCGAGATGCCGCCCGACCCGGAGCAGAATCCCGCCTACTACGAAAACAACCTCGAAGCGGCGATGAAGGAAGAGACCTATCAACTTTTCCGTCACCTGCTCGACCACAACGGTCCCATCCAGGAATTCGTGAAGTCCGACTACACCTTTCTTAACGAAGCACTCGCCGATCACTACGGCATCCCCGGCGTCAACGGCGACACCTTCCAACGCGTTGCCCTGCCCGCCGAGAGTCGTCGCGGTGGCCTGCTCGGGCACGGCAGCGTCTTAACGGTCACTTCCAATGGCGTCGAAACTCAACCGGTGGTTCGAGGCGTCTGGATCATGGAGAATCTGTTAGGCACGCCGCCGACTCCTCCCCCGCCCGACGTCGAGCCAATCGAACCGGATACCCGCGGTGTCAGCACGATGCGGGAATTGATGGAGAAACATCGCAACAACCCGACCTGCTTCGAATGTCATCGCAAGATCGATCCGCTCGGCCTGGCCATGGAAAACTTCGACCACATCGGAGCGTGGCGCGATCGCTACGCCAAGAAGCTGCCGATCGACGCGTCCGGCGAAATGCCTGACGGAACCACCTTCGAAGGCGCCGAAGGCATTCGCGACTACCTGCTCAACCGCCCCGATCAGTTTGCCCACTGCCTCACCGAAAAGCTGATGGTCTACGGCCTCGGACGTCGCCTCAGCTTCACCGATCAGGACGACATCGACCAGATCGTCTCCACCCTCAAGCAACAGGGCGGTGGTCTGCGTGACCTCGTTCACCTCGTCATTCAAAGCGAACCTTTCCAGAGCAAATGATCCGACTTTTCCTCAGCCTGCTCTTCTGTTGGGCCCTCTTACCCGCCGCGCAGGCGGCACCCAACTTCGTCATTCTTGTCGGCGACGGCATTGGCCGTGACTGGATGAGTTGCTATAGCTCCTCTCACCAAACGCCGAACCTCGATGCGCTCGCGTCAGAGGGCATCCAGTTCACTGTCGCCTGGGGCAGCCCAGACGGCGCTTCGACTGTGAAGACGCTCACCACAGGCCAGTATCCGCATCGGCATGACTCATCCTCCAACGCGGAAAACCGACTGCTCGAAAGTTTGCGCGCCTCGGGATACGTGACCGCAAGCCTCTATGGAGAACCCGATGGCACCGAACTCGAAGCGGCAATTCAACCGCTTCTCAAATCGGATCGTTTCTGCCTCTACTACGAGCTCTCTCATTCGGGGAATGCTCCCACCAGCATTGAAGGCTACACCGAATACGTCACGTCCATTGACCAGCGCGTGGGCCAGGTTCTCGAGATGACGGAGGCAGCCGCCCCCATCGTAATCTTCACCAGCAATTCGGCCTCCCGGATCTCCGGTAACATGAACGGCGAGACCTATCCCGAAAGCTCGGGCGTCAACGCCAACTGGTCGGTGCACGTCCCCTTGATCGTCAAAGCTCCTGAAATCATCCCGGAGCCGCGCTCCCGCCGAGACCTCATCGATGCCTCCGATCTCTTCCCCACTGTCCTCGAATTGGCAGACGTTCCAGTCCCTGACAATCACCCCGTTGATGGCAAATCCTTCGTTCCCGTACTGCGCGGCAGCGACGATCCCTTCGAGAAACGCAACTGGATCTACGCTCAGTCCGGCAACTTCCGCATGATGCGGGACTGGCACCACTACATCGACGATGGCGGCGCCTTTCACGACCTCGACAAAGATCCCTTCCAACGCGAAGAAGTTAGCGTTCAGGACAAGCAGGCGCCCCACCGTCGCGAACGACTCCAGATGATCCTCGACCGTTTTCCCAAAGCCGGAAACTAGGCTCCCGCCAAGCAGCATGAAACCTATCCGGTTTCACTTCTCCGGTCCGTATCCACTCGAGCCGTCGAAGTAGACACCGTCCACGTCGGCGCCTTTGGGAGTGCGCGGGTCACCGTTCAGACCGAAGTAGACGATGCGGCAGTTGTTGCCTTTGCTCAGCGCGTTTCGTTTCTCACTGATTCGCACGCTCAGGGTGTGCTCCGCGTTCGGGTCGAGTCCGTCCTGCAGGATGTAGATCCGATTCAGGTGCCATTTGAAGCTGTTCTTTTCGACGAACAAATCCTGATCCACCCAATCAGAGCCATCAAGGCTATGCTCGATGATCCCGGCATTCAGTCGCGAGCAATGACTCGCCCAACGCCCCTCTTCACCGCGTCTTTTATCAAGACCCCGAGAAAAAATCGAAAAATCCAAATCCGATTTTTCGATCTCTGCGAATGACAAAGAGAAGCCGTAAATGGCTCCCCTTTGAAAATCGTCACCAGAGAAAACCATTCATCATGAAACAACTTATTCCCACGATCCTGCTCGGGGCAATCGCTCTGACCAGCCAAGCTGACAATCAACTGTCGCAATCTTCGGACAAGACCATTGTCGAAACCGCCGTGGCCGCCGGTTCATTCAAGACACTCGCAGCGGCCCTCGACGCCGCTGATCTGGTGGACACCCTCAACGGCAACGGTCCGTTTACCGTGCTTGCACCCACCGATGATGCCTTTGCCAAACTTCCCAAAGGCACCGTCGAAGATCTTCTCAAGCCGGAGAACCGGGAGAAACTGCAGTCCATTCTCAAATTCCACGTCATCCCAGGGCAAGTGGCCCTGCCAGACGCCCTCAAACTTGGAAAAGCAAAAACCGTTCAAGGTGAGACCGTAACCATCGGTTTCTCCGAAGGGAACGTGCAGATCAGCAATGCGAACCTTCTCACGGCCGACCTGGGGGCTTCCAACGGAATTATTCACGTGATTGACACTGTGCTTCTCCCGCCGGAGCCGAAGAACGACATCGCCTCGGTGGCAAAGAACGCCGGTCAATTCAACACCCTGCTTGCAGCAGTCGAAGCCGCCGGACTCACCTCGGCCCTGACCGGGTCCGATCCAGTGACCGTGCTCGCTCCGACCGATGCCGCCTTCAAGGCTCTGCCAAAGGGCACCGTTGAATCGCTTCTTAAGCCGGAGAGCCGAGGGAAGTTAACCGAGATTCTCACCCTGCATGTCATCGACGGTTCTGTCTCCGCGGGTGCTGCCTTGAGCGCCGCATCTGCCAAGTCGTTGAGCGGAGAAACCCTCAACTTTGGAATCCAGAACGGCATGTGCTTTCAAGCGATCCGGCCAGCTGAGGATGAGCGGCGATGAAACGCCTCCTTCCCAGGTATAGGCTTTCTGGCCGCGATACGGTGTATTGCTGAGCATGGGAAAGGTCTGACAGCCTTTGCGTTCGCTAGTGGAGCCGTTGTCGCTCAGAAAAAAGGATCAGAGTGTTTTCAAATTCGCCCTTCTCTTTCAATAGATCGATCAGTTCACCGATGCCGTCATCCATGATCTCGATCATGGCAGCGTAGGTCGCCATGGTTTTGGTCCATTTTCTTTGTTCCTCCTGACTGAGTTTTTCCCACGATGGCAAGCCACTGGCGAGTTGCGCCCCTTCTGGCAATACCCTGAGCGTTTGCTGCCTGGCAAAGCGCTCATTCTGCAATTTTTGGAATCCGACCTCGTAACGCGGTAAACATTTTTCAACCCGATCCGCCGGTGCCTGGATGGGCGCGTGCGGCGCGTAATGGGCCAGATAGAGGCAAAACGGAACACCCTCGTCGATCTGCTCAGTGACAAACTGAATGGCCTGCTCAGAGAGATCTTCGGTGAGATAGTAGTCCTTGGGATAGGCATCCTTCCCTTCTGGGAGATGATCCCGATTGGTCATCATAAATTGCGGACTGAAATAATCTTTCGCACCCCACCAGGTGCCGTGAAAAAAATCGAATCCCCGGTCCAGCGGGAAAACGGGTTTCCGGGGCGATGTTTTGTCCGTGGTCGTCAGATGTCATTTACCCACGATGCCTGTTGCGTAGCCCGCGGGCTTCAGTATTTCGGCGAGTGTCGGAGCATCGAGAGAAAGCTGCCCCCGGTAGCCGGGTTGCTCATAATCGGTCGTCATCCGCCCCACCCCCACAGCATGGGAGTAACGCCCCGTAAGCAAGGAGGCCCGCGAAGGCGTGCAGCGGCAGGTATTCTTGAAGCCGCTGAATCGCACACTTTCGTCCGCGAGACGATCGAGATGAGGCGTTTCAATTTCGCCGCCGTAGCAGCCCAGGTCTGAGAAGCCCAGATCGTCCGCCATGATGACGATGACGTTCGGCCTTTCAGCTGCCCGGTTTTCAGTAATCAGTGTGAGAGTAATCAGTTGGACGGTGATCAGTGTCGCCACCGGCCGCCTCCACCATGACCACTGACTCCTGATGAACCCTGTCATTCCATTCAAGGAAACGATATCGATCAAGCCAGCCCGGTCAGTGTGCCTTTGCTGCTTCCGAAGCGCTCGACCTCGAGGCCCATCTTCTGAAGCATGCTGACGAACACATTGCAGAGTGGCTGGTTGTGAGTCGAATTAAACGCGAGATGCTGACCATGTTCAAACCCGCCCCCGGCCAGAAGGATTGGCAGGTTGGCGTTGTTGTGGATATTGGCATCCCCCATGTGGCAACCGTAAAGCACCATCGTGTTGTCTAACAGACTGCCGTTGACCTCCTCTACTTCCTGGAGATCCCGAAGCAGATTGCCGAACAATTCCATCTGCCCGATCTCGATCTCTTCCAGCTGTTTCAGCTTCACCTCATCTTTACCATGATGGGAAAGATTGTGGTAGCCGCCCACTGAGCGACCGTCCTCAAAGTTCACGCCCGGAGTGCGCACGCTGCCGAGGAACAAAGTGATGACCCGAGTCGAATCCGTTTGGAAAGCGAGACGGGACATGTCATTCATCATCCGCACCATTTCGAAGAACTCCTTCTTGTCCTCCGGGTAATTCGGCATCGCTTCATCGACTTTTGGCTTAGGACGGGCTTCCCACGCCTCGGCCTCTTCAAGGCGTTTCTCGAGACTACGGACCGCTGTCTGATATTGATCAATCCGCTCTCGGTCAGAAGCGCTGACCCGTTTGCTCAGATCAGAACTCTGCCCCATTACGACATCGAGAATACTCCCCTTGCGCTGCAGCCGCACCAGTTGCTTTTCAATGGCCTTCTGATCACCCTGGAGAAACATTTTCTTATAGAGCTCCGCCGCGCTCTTGATGGTGGGGATCTCAACCCCCGCCTGAGTGTAGGACAGGCTCCTCGTATCGTTGATCCCAAGAGACAGCGATCGGAAGCGGGTCTCATTTCCGATCTCATTGGCCATGACCTGGTCGAGGGAAATCGTGTTGCGAAAGCTCGCCCGTCCCGGATGCGGGGCAGCAGTCAGGAAAGTTTTGTCAGCCCGGTGTCCCCCGTCGACGCCGGGATGAGAGAGTCCACTGAAGACGGTGAACTGATCCCGGTGCTCCGCGATCCTTTCGAGGTAAGGCGACAGCTCGTAATCACGCCCCTCTGTCTTGGGAAAGAAGAGCTTGGGAATAAAACCGAGATCCTGGTTGATTGCGATCATTCGCTTGGGCGCCGGAGCTGCCGCAGAGCCTCCGAAAGATTCGAGCATGGGCAGGCTCATGCTGACACCAGCAGCACGCAGAAAAGTTCGACGGGAGGTTTTCATTTTTTCAGGAACAACGGACTCTGAACAATTTCGTGAATGATCGTGCGCACGCCATACTCCGACGCGCGACTTTTTTCAAGAATGGCCGCCACCTCATCGCGGTCGGCGAAGCCCACCGGTGCTCCTGTGGCATATACAAGAAGCTGCTCGGTGACATTGCGGGCAATGGTTTCCTCGTCCTCGATGAGGAGCTTTTTGAACTCAAGAACATCGGCGAAGGGATCTCCCTGGGGGGTCACCCCGGAGGCATCGACTTCACTCCCAATGAAGTGTACAAACTCGTTGCCGCTCCGGCCCACGCCTTCGATGCGCTCAGACCCCTCACCCAATGAGCGGTAGTTATTCCGCCAACGACCCATCACATCGAAACTCTCCAAGGCGAAGCCCGGAGGGTCGATCTTCTTGTGACAGCTTGCGCAGGCCGAATCCTCCCGATGCTTCGCCAGCAATTCACGAATCGTTGCCGCGCCACGAATGTCCGGTTCCACCGCGGGAACCGACGGCGGAGGCGGCGAAGGATGATCTCCGAGCAGTTTTTCCATCACATACACACCCCGCAGCACCGGAGAGGTCACTGTTCCATTGGCCGTCACTTTCAACACTGATGCTTGGGTGAGAATGCCCCCATAGGGACTTCCCTCTGGAAGGCTGACGCGTTCAAAGGTGGGGCCCACCACATCGGGAATGTCGTAGTGACGGGCGAGGCGTTCGTCGACAAAGGTGTAGTCAGCGTCGATCACATTACGAGCCGGTCGATCGCCGGCAATGAGGTCGGCGAAGTAGAGCCGAGACTCCTCGACCATCGAGTTGACGAGCCACCAGTCACCGGCATATTCTGGATAAAGATCACGGTCCGGGTCGGTGTCATTGATCTCGTCGAGCTTGAGCCAGGCATCGAGGAATTCCTTCACGAATCGCTTCGATTCGGGCTTGTCGAGCAGGCGGTCGACCTCGACGCTCAGCGTCTCGGGTTCGCGCAGTTTGCCCTGCTTGGCGAGAGCGCTGAGTGACTCGTCCGGAATCGATTCGCCGAGGAAAAAGGAAAGCCGCTCAGCCAGGGCAAAGTCATCCAGCTCACCCGGTTGCCCGCAGTGGAAGAGAAACTCGGGCGACGCCAGCACCGCCGAATACGTCGCGATCATCGCTTCCGTAAAGGGTTCGCCTTCCTGGATCAGCTGCTTCGCGTAGCCGTGGAATCGATCGAACTCCGCTTTCTCCACCGGACGCCGATAGACGCGATTCATGAATCCTAACAAAAGTTCATTCGCCTCCTTCAAAGGTTGTTCCGGGACAGCCACAACATGGCTTCCCGACTGCTTCAGAGGGAGATCACCAAAGAGCGCCCGGTAAGAGGCCGGGGGCCACTCCTCGATAAACGGCCCTTCCACTTCCAACCAGTGAAAGGCGACACCGGGATAACCGTCCGGATCGAATTTCTGGATCGTATGCGGCATCGCCGGGACCATAGGACTGGGCAGACGCATGCAATCGAGCTTCACCATCGCTCCCTCTTCGAGGAACGCGTCCATCTCAAATACCTCGGGCGCCTCGGGAGGCGCTTCGAACTTCCCGATCGGCAATATGCTCTGGTTGTTCGGTTCGCTCAGAGTGGAAGAGTAGACTTTGACCGGTTCGCTGCGCTTGCCGGGAAAAACGCGATCATTTACCGGAGTCGGATAACGCCGCGACGCATCCAGCACCAGGTTCGGATAGTGGCGCGGCTGCTTGTCCCCTTCCCAGTCGACGTAATCCGTCTTCCGAAGCACGGACCGCGCCTTCAGGCGCACCTTGTAGTCACCCCGGGTCGGCGCTTTGAACTTTTCAAACCCGTAATAGAACGGCGTGTAAGCGCCTCGAAAAATCGCGGTAGAAGCTTCCTCCTTCGAATACTGAACTTCCTGGCTTCCCTTTTCTAGCTCATCCACCGCGACAAACTGGACGGCATCTGCAATGACCCACCCCTTTGCATTCTCGTTACTCAGCGAGACTTCGGCCATGACCGGCCTGGACTCCTTTTCTCCACGGGCTTCAAACGCAAAACGTCCCAACGGAAACCAAAGGCCATCGATCGTGGGCGTAATACTTTGGTCGATCGTCAGTCGAGTTTCACCCTCGGCGTGACGAATCACGTAGGGCGCTTCCTTCGCCAATCCTTGCCCTCCGCCAAAGCTGACTCGCACCTCGTAAGTCCCCGGTTTCGGGAGCTTCGCCTTCCAGGTGATGGCGTAGTCGCCCGCGTTCTGGTTGTCGTCGGCGAGGTAGTGCTTCCCGATGCGATTGGAGCGACGCGTCGACTCACGCCAAGGCCCGATCAGTTCCGCCGCCGTGTTATCAACCGTAATTCCCGCTGCCCCCCTCAACGGGACTTTTGGCCCCGGGTCAAAGCCTCGTTTATTGAAGGAATACTCTTCGTTTAATTCGAGACCTTCCAGCGCGAGGGAGAATCGCGCCCAACCGGGGTTGCCCCCTCCGGCCCACATTCGGCCTTCCTCGCGAGCGTAGTAGCGATTCGTCTCGGGCTCGGGTTTGTTCGCGGAGAACTCAAGGGCACGACGCAAGGCCGTCTCGGCCACATTCAGGTAGGCATCGATCTGGACATGGGAGACATCGAGCGCGGTCCCCACTTTCGCAAAGTCATGGATTTCCCCGTCCAGGGGCAAGTCATCCGCCACCTTGAGGGTGGGGTCGTGCAGCAGGTCACGCAGCACATTCTGGTACTCAAAACGGTTCACCCTCCGCGAAACGGAACGCCCCTGACGAACGTAGGCGGCTTCTTGTGACTCGATCAGGTGATCTGCGAGGGCTGACACGACTTCGGCTCGTTCCTCATCGCCCAGGCGGCTCTTCTCTTTTGGTGGCATTTCCCCCGCTGCCAAAACGTCGTGCACCTTCGTCCATCGCTCAGTGAGGTGGGCATCGTTGAGATCCCACTCCAGGGAAAATAAATCCAAGCCACCCTTGGGATCCAGATCATCGTGACAGTCGGCGCAGTGATTCTCGATGACCCGATTCAGCGCTTCCGGCAATTCGTCTGCTGGTGCCGAAGAATGGGCAAGCACCGCAATGACCGAAATAAGTGTTATCGAAGACCGAACCATCATTCTAAGGTTATCAAATAAAAAGCGGAGTTGCTCGCATATTCGCAGGCGATCAATCCCCTGCAACTGCTGCTCCCGTTATTGGGGGCTAGCCGAACAAACATCACCGCACTCGGCCGCGTTTTCTTCCTCAATCATGCCGAACGCCACCCGGGCGGTTGCTGCGGTGACGCCGCTGTTGACGGCAGACGTGACGGCGACCAGCGCATTGAGTTCATCGTCCGTCAGGCCGGCGCCGCGAGCCTTTTCAATCCGGTTCCGCGTGCAGACCTGACAACCGCGAGTCATCGTCACGGATAAACCGATCAAATGTTTCTCCCGCTCGCTCAAGAGTTCAGTCGCGTGTGTTTGTTTGATGTGATCTACGATCAACTGGTCGTCGTAAGGCATGTTCGTTGTTTCGTTTAAATTGGGATCATCGAAGCACTAGTCCGCCGGAACACTCCCTGAGGGAATGCCGGTTGGGGAGTTTTCGGGAGATATGATGATGAGAGCTCATGCGTGCTTCGCCTTATCAAGGATCATCCAGAGTCTTTTGGACAAGCTTTCTCC
>PKCI01000107.1 GCA_002862135.1 Verrucomicrobiota bacterium
CTGACTGTCGCTGCCAATGCCGGCATGCTGGGTAGCATCGACGCCAATCGCGGTGACGAACTCATTGGTTGGGACACCGACCAGTTTCCGACTGACATCAAGCTCGCCACCGAGGTGATGCTTGTTGTGCTCGAGATGGGTGGCTTCACCACCGGTGGTCTTAACTTTGACGCGAAGCGCCGTCGCGAATCTCATGACCCGATCGATCTCATTCACGCTCACCTCGGTGGCATGGATGCCTTCGCTCGCGGTCTCAAGATTGCTGACGCGATTCGCCAGGATGGGCGTCTGGCTGAGTTTGTTCAGAATCGCTACGGCAGCTTCGACAGCGGCATTGGTGCCAAGGTCGAGTCCGGTGCCTGCAGCTTTGAGGACCTCGAGCAGTTTGCGATGGGCAACGGTGAGCCGACCATTGCAAGTGGACGCCAGGAAATGCTCGAAAATATGATGAACGAGTTTCTCTAAGAGACCCGAGGCCGTTTTCGTTCGATGACCCAACAGGGTTGGGTCATCGAGGCAAAAGGGTTAAGTGCCTTCCCCGAAAAGGGAGGGCATTTTTATTTAGCGAATCCGGTAGCCGATTCCCCTGACCGTTTCGATGATCTCGTGATTAGCAGAATCGGCTTCGATGCGGTTGCGAAGCTTAACGATGTGCTCGTCGAGTGTTTACGATTCGGGGAATTAGTCCATACCCCAGCACCGGTCGAGGATCTGGTCGCGCGAAACGGCCTCACCGGCGTGTTTTCCGATGTCGGCTTCGTGGATTTGGTGGGGCTCGAAGGTTTGCTGCGCTCTGATCTTCTGTCCATCGGGGTAGTGTCGATGTTCATATCAACGATCTGGCGGAATCGTAGGCGGACGCGGAAACTGCTTATTCCTCTGAATTCCGGCATGCAGGAGATCGGTAAACCTGTCAATTCCCCGGTCGCTCAGCGGGGGGCGGGCCCAGCTTTCGGCCGCCTGTATGCATTGACTCATTCCATGGTCTTTAATCTGATAGCCAAGCTGGGGTATTAATCACGTCTTTGACCCCGCGGTATTCAAAAGGTAATCTAATATCATGAAAATTGTAATCTCCGCCCTCTTTGTCCTGGTCGCGACCCTCGGAATCGTGAACCTTATCGCCGATGACAAAGAGAAAATCATTGAAGTGATGAAAGAGATACCGGTTCAGCCGGTGGGCAAAGTTGAAATGACCGACGAGGAATGGAAAGAGAAGCTCACACCCGAGCAATACCGGATTCTTCGCGAGGAAGGGACCGAGCGGGCCAACGGAAAGGTTTATGATGAATTCAAGAAGCAGGGTGCCGGTACTTACTACTGCGCCGGCTGCGATGCTGAGCTCTTTACTTCCGACGAGAAGTTTGATTCCCGATGCGGCTGGCCGTCATTTTATGACCCTTCGAAGGCCAAGAACGTGAAATACAACACTGACTTCCACCTCGGCTATGCGCGCACTGAAGTGCGATGTGCCGTTTGCGACGGTCACTTGGGTCATGTTTTCGAAGGCGAAGGTTTCGATACCCCCACTGACAAGCGCTACTGCATCAACGGCACGGTCCTGAAGTTTGTGCCGGCTGGTGAATCATCGAAGGAGAAAACGGAATAAGAGAAGGCGAAACCGTCTAATTGATTCAGACACTCATTTTCTCGGGCCCTGCCTCGCCCTCCCGGAAAAGGGCCGAGGAGGTACCAATGGCGGCCCCCTAACTGGTATTGAAGCGGGCTTGGACTGCCTGAATCGTTTTTAGCGAGTTGAAGCGCTCGGAGTGAGTTTCGTTGGTGACGCGCCATAAGTTTGTATGTCAAGATTTGGCACTATCATAAGGCTAATGAACCCCAATAGTCGAATTCTCCTAGCTTCCGTTACCCTGCTCGGCATAGTTGCCGTTACTTCCGAGGCTAAGGACACAACGAAGCCGAATATCCTGTTCATCTTTGCTGACGACTGGGGATGGGGAGACTTGAGTTGTCACGGGCATCCTTATGTGAAGACGCCGAATATCGACCGGTTGGCGAAAGAAGGTACGGATTTCACTCGTTTTACTGTTGCCAGTGGGGTCTGTTCGCCAAGCCGGACCGCCGTGATGACCGGTCACTTTCCAGCTCGTTATGCTATTGATGGGCATTTCGCGTGGGTCCCAAGTAATGCGAAGCGCGGCATGCCGGATTGGCTGGATACGAACGCACCAAGCCTTCCGCGTTATCTCCAGTCAGCTGGTTACGCGACGGCGCACTATGGCAAGTGGCACCTCGCCAACAACATGATTCCTGACTCACCGACGCCAGCCGAATACGGGTATGATGAATACGGGGCCTTCAATTGTTCCGGCGAGCAGATGCCGGTTCACGAAGATGCGATGCACACCAACGCGTTCATTGAAAAAGCGGTCGCTGACGGGAAACCCTTTTTTATTAATCTCTGGGTGCACGAGCCGCATACGCCGTTCCACACGGTGCCGAAGTATGAATGGCGTTTTCGTGAGATGGAGGAGGAGAGCCGGCCGGATCAGATCTATGCTTCCGTTCTGTCTCATGCCGATGATCGCATTGGAGAGGTTCTCGACACCCTGGATCGGCTCGGAGTGGCTGAAAACACCCTGGTGATCTTCAGTTCCGATAACGGCCCTGCCCGGGCTTCCAAGCCGGGAGATTTGGCGCTCAGCTATGATAGTGCCACCGGCGCAGGTTGGGGGATCAATGCGGCGAAAGGAATCACCTCAGGTCGGAAAGGATATAAGGCTTCGCTGTTCGAGGGTGGAATTAACGTCCCGTTCCTCGCTCGATGGCCGGGCAAGATTGCGGCGGGTGCGACGGATGACGATTCGCTCATTTCAGCGGTCGATCTCCTTCCGACATTTTGCGAACTCGCCGGAGTTAATCTGCCCGATGATTATGAGAGCGATGGAGTCAGTCAGGTGGCTGTCTTGAAGGGCGAGGCGATTCAAACCCGCGAGAAACCACTTTTCTGGAAATCACTTTCACCCTGGCCGGCTCAGGAAGCCAAGCCGGATCACTGGGTGTCCTTTGCCGTGGTGCATCAGAACTGGAAGCTCGTCGTAAGCCGTGAAGGCGAGCATGCCGAGCTCTACGACATCGTGGCGGATCCCTACGAGAAGGCTGATCTGAAAGACGATAAGCCGGAGGCAGTGGCCGAGTTGTCGAAGTTAATCGAGGACTGGAAAGCAACCCTGCCGGATAAGCCAACGGGTGATGTGTTTTCTGCGGAGCGGAAGCAGTAGTTTTGTCAGTTAGATATGTCCTTGAGAAACTGCCGATACAGTTGAGCGTGAGTGATTGCTGGATCTTCCGGAGTATCGATGACGCGCAGACGTATTCGAGCTGTGACCGTTTCCCCGGCAGCCACATCGCGACCGAATAAGCTGAAGTAGAGCGCGCTGTGCTGGCCGACAGAATTCCACTCCGCCGGATCCCTCGACTCAGGTTTAGGGGTCGCGCAGACGGCACTAACCGATTCTGGATTGGTAAACTGGATCACCTGGATTTGATCGTTGCCTGCGAACACGATGGGGAGTGCTGCGTAGCCATCGGGCAGGATCGTTTTCCATGCCCATGACGATGTGATGCGGCCGGACTGTTCCTGGGCGATGCGGTCTGTCTCGGACATAGGGTAGAAGGGATACTTGATGTCGTCTTCTTTATTGCCGGGCGGACGCAGCAAAGTGAGGGAAGAGCAGTCGCCGTCCTGGAGGTAAACGTATTTTTCCCACTCCACGGGAAGGTAAGTGGCAGGTAGAATTTCAAAATTCTTGATGTCACGTGTTGGAGTGGCCTCCACGATAACATCAATCTGAGATTGTCCTGTCAGGGTGTAGGTGGCCGTGATGTCGGCAGGTCGGGCTTTGCTGGCGGGCCAGGTAAGGCGGGCACCGTTTTCCTGGGGGTGGACCTGAGCTTCATCGTCCCTCAGCGAACCAAACGTCTCCCCGACTCCGTAGACGCGGTAGAGATTGAGCAACCCCTGGTGCCGACGTCTGGCTCCGATCGGGCCCTCGGGCGCGTTGAGATCGATGTCCTTGTAGGTTATGTTGCGAAAACCGTGTCGCCCGAAGCCCTTGCCGAGTTCACGCTTGTCATGGGCAACGAACGTTCCCTTGAGGGTGGCGGTTTCGAAATGAAGTGCGTCGTAGGAGTCATCGCGTTTCCACTGGGCGTTCCACGTTGCTTGAGAGGATTTGCCTTTGCTGAAGCGAACGCATACCGGGCTCTCGATCGAGGATGAGTGACCGGTGTAGGTCAAAGCTCCCGTCGTTGCATCAATCGAGAACACAGCGGCAGTATTCGATTTTTGTCCCGCGGCGATGAGCCAATTTCCGTCCGGGCTGATCGAAAAGTTCCGCGGGGTTTCTCCCCGGATGGGTTCGTTCTCAACGTAAGTTAGTTCTCCTGAGACTGCATCGATCTCATAGACGACGATGGAGTCATGGCCGCGGTTGGAGCCATAAAGAAACTTGCCGCTCGGGTGGCAGACCACTTCGGCAGTCGAACCGATCGGATCTGTTCCTTCCGGAAGAGTGCTAATCGTCTGGATGGGTTCCAGCTCGCCGGAGTCGGTGGCGACGGTAAAGGCGGCCACCGTGAGAGAGAGCTCGTTGATGACGTAGGCAAACTTTCCGTTCGGGCAAAACGTGAAGTGCCTCGGGCCTCCGCCGGGAGCGATCACTGTTTCCCTTGTCGGAGTCAGTTCTCCGCTCTCACTGTTGACGGCATAGCAGTAGATTCGGTCGGTGCCAAGATCAGTAGCGTAGGCGAAACGGCCGTCTGGCGAGAAGTTGATCGAGTGGGCATGGGGTTCTTTCTGGCGCTTCGGATCGATACTGCTCCCGTGGTGTTGGATCACGCTGACGGGAGGCGACAGGGATCCGTCATCGAGGATGCGGAAGCTGGCGACGTTTCCACCCGTGTAGTTGGCGACAGAGACCACCTTTCCGTTGGGAGAGAGAGACAAATGACAAGCGGCACCACCGCGGGTTGGCTGAATATTGATCTGCTCAAGGGTTCCATCATCGAGGACACGAAAAGAATGGATCGCGCCGCCGCCTTTGTAATTGCCGACTTCGGATACAGCATAGAGGTAATGGCCGTCATTGCTTAGTTCGAGGAAAGAGGGATTCGCCATCGTGGCGGCAAGAATGGGTTCCGAAAGTGTCCCGTCCAGGCGGTTCCAATTCGAAACGTAGATCCCTTCGGAGTCACCTCGCGTGTAGGTGCCAAAGTAAACTCTGTCTGGTGTCTGGCTCAACAGGGTTGGATTCAGGCATGTGAAAAGAAGGAGTGAAATGCAAAGGGTGGGAATGCGCATGCCCCAAGGTTCTCGAAAATTCACCAACGTGAAGAGCGAATTATGGCGGAAATAGGTCGTAAATCTGACGAACTTGATCTCGCCAAAATAATAGCGAAAACCACGCAATTTCGCAGGTCAGACGGTCGAGCCTTTAAGTTGCACCAAACAGTCCGTGAAAGAGTGTCCAAAAAGTTTGGGCAATTTCCTGAGGTTGAGGAGTTTTAAGGTATGCTATTGCTTCGCATTGCACTTTTTCTGTCTTTTATCATTTTGAACGGGCTGTTGGTGGCCCAGGAGGAGTGGGAGTCGCTTCCGCCTGTAAAACTGAGTCCTGAGCTCGATCAAAGGGTCGAGTCTCATCTTGATCTGACTTTTGCGAAGATAGGTGATTGCGAGTTAAAGTTGCACCTCTATCGACCCACGGACGCTGAAGGGAAGCTCCCTGCTATTGTGTGCATTCACGGCGGAGGCTGGGGTAGGGGAGACCGCAGGCACCATGCCACGATCGCCAAGGCCATGGCGGCTCGTGGCTATGTGACGGTGACGATTGACTACCGGCTTTCGGGTGTGGCCCCTTCCTTTCATCAAGCACTGGCTCACGGCGGTGGCAAAAAGCTGGGACTCACCATCGTCGGTCTGGGCGGTTACGCGAGCGGGTGTATTGCGCCGGAAGTGGCGGCCTGTGAACACGTCACCTTAGCTGGCGTGGTAACTGGGAGTCCGGATACGAAGGGCAAAGACTGGGCCACTCAACATGGCTTCCCGGAGGATGCGATCTACACCTACGATACGGTGGAGAAAATCGCTGAAGACGATCGCATCGACATGGTTCATATCGCACTGCCAAATTCGATGCACGCCGAGTATGCCATCAAGTGTGCCAAGGCAGGCAAGCACGTCATGGTGGAGAAGCCCATGGCGATCTCCAGCGAGGAGTGCGAAGCGATGATTGCCGCCGCGAAAGAAGCCGGCGTGTTGCTGGGGGTGAACTACCGCCTGCATTGGGAGCCTCATCACGTCAAAGCGATTGAGCTGGTCAGCAAGGGCGTGATCGGAGACATGGCCTGCGGCAACTACGAATTCTCCTGGGGATACTCCAGAGGGTTGGTGGGTCCAAACAAGGACAAGGTTAAGAAGTGGCTGCTCGATCCCAAGATGGCAGGCGGTGGGGCCCTCTTCGACACCGGCGTCTATCCGATTCAGGCAGCGTGTTACCTCACCGGAAAGGAGCCGGTTTCCGTGCGTGGATTTGCTTCCAAGGTGCATCCTGAGTTGTTCCCTGACGGCGTTGAGGAAACGATGAGCTTCGAGATGCTTTTCGATGATGGCTTCCAGGCGCTTTGCCGGGCCAGTTACAGCCAGAGCTACCACCAGTGCACGACCCTAGGTAACGGGGGCTTCATTGAGATTCGCGGAGGACTCGGGGAAAATGGTCGTTCCGGTAGTGCCTTCACCCAGTCCAATGGCACGCCCAATCCGAAGGCACTGTTCCACAACCGTCGCGAGATCGCGGCGGAGCAAACCTTACAGCAGGCTGTCCTGCTCGACTCCTTCGCGACCGCGATCAAAAATGGTGACAAGACCTTTAAGACCTCCGGCGAGATGGGACTGCGCGATATCCGGATTGCGGAAAAGGTCTACGAGTCTGCTGCAAAGGGTGGTGTGGGCGTCGAGGTCTCATTCCGTTAATCAATTCGCTTTTTTCGAACCAGCCGGGTTGGGTTTTCTGTTGCCGGGCAGCTCATCCGGACTTGAGATTTCCCCAATTCTGCGCCACATACCGCAACATGAGAACTCCAGCCCATACGCCAGCCGCCAATGCCGAACTCCTTGAGGAGTTTGCAGCGAAATACGGCACGCCTTTCTGGATCTGGGATGCTGAGGTGCTTCGCGCGCGGATTGATGCCGTGGTTTCCACGACCAGTGCCGAGGGCGTCCAGGCCCGGTATGCGATGAAAGCTTCTCCAGCGACACGGATTCTCAAGGAGATGCAGAACGCCGGCGTCTGGATTGATGCGGTGTCCGGAAACGAAGTGCTGCGCGCTCGTCGTGCCGGTTACGCGGAGGGTAACCGTCCTCCTGAAATTTGCCTGACCGCGGATGTGTTCCGCGACAACGCTCTCGATGCTGTTTTGAACGAAGGGGTGCTGCCCAATGTGGGTTCTCCAGGAATGGTCGCGGATCTTGAGAAAGCCGGATACACCGGACCGATTTCTTTGCGCGTGAATCCTGGTTTTGGCCATGGCCACGTCAACGAGTGCGATACCGGTGGGCCGAGTTCCAAGCATGGTGTCTGGATCACCGAGGCCAATTGCGTCCGCGAAGCGGCTGAGGCAGCAGGCATGAAAGTGGTGATGCTGCACGCCCACATCGGCAGCGGTCCTCAATTCGAAGAGCTTTACGAAAACCTGGCCCATCTTGCGAACGAGTTCGCGGAGGTGGTGCCAACCTTTAAGGATCTTGAAGGAGTTTCATTGGGCGGTGGCATTCCTCACGACTACCGCAATCCTGATGCCGACATTCCTGTCGAGCGACTCCGCGAGGTTTTTGAGTCCGCTCAGAAAAAGCTGAGTGAAGTGGCTGGCCGTGAACTTCGCCTCGAGATCGAGCCGGGTCGTTTTTATGTGGCTCCAGCGGCTTGCCTGGTGACTCGAGTCACGGATGTGAAGGATACCCAGACCAATGCCAAGGGTGAGGGCGTGACCTTCGCGATGGTGGATGCCGGTTTTGTCGACCTGGTTCGTCCAGCCATGTATGGCTCTTATCATCGGATTACGCTCCCGGGTGTCGAGGGCAGGGAGGAATCTCCCGTCGTCGTCGCCGGCCCGCTCTGCGAGAGTGGCGACGTCTTCACTCGTGATGACTCGGAAATGCTGCAGCCGCGTGAATTACCGGTTCCGCAGCCCGGAGATCTTATGGTGATGCACGACGGTGGTGCCTATGGTTATGCCATGGCTTCCAACTACAATTCTGTCGGCCGTGCCCCGCAGCTTTGGTGGGAGCCGGATGGCAATGTAGTTCCTTTCACCCGACGCGAGACGATCGAAGATATTCTCCGATTGGAGGAGATTTGATCAGACCTGTTCTGATTCGCTCTTCCTTAGGGTCCGCGCTCGTGGTCCGAAAAGGGATTGAACTCCTTGGCGGGAATGTGTTGGCATCCCGTGATGAGTTTTTCGCGACTTTCTTTTGCTGCCATTCTGCTGTCAGGGCTCGGTTTTTTTGCATTGCCGGCTGAATCCACCGATCAGCCCAACTTCGTCATTTTCTTCACCGATGATCAGGGTTACAACGATGCCAGTTGCTTTGGCTCGCCGTTGATTGAGACCCCTCACCTTGATCGGATGGCTGAGGAGGGGCTCAAGCTGACTTCGTTTTACACCCAGCCCGTCTGCGGCGTGTCGCGCGCCGCGCTTTTAACGGGCAGTTATCCGATTCGAGTGGGTGAACCGAACAACGTGAAAAACCTGCATACGATTCTGCACCCCGAGGAAATTACCTTGCCGGAAGTGTTGCGCAAAGCCGGCTATGCCACCGGGATTGTCGGTAAGTGGCACCTTGCCGGCGGAGGCCGGGGTGCCTCGTGGAAGCGGGAGTTGCTGCCAAATGCCCAGGGTTTTGACTACTGGTTTGGCACCCCTTCTCACAACGGAACAACTCGCGTGGTTCCCGAGGGCAGAGGCCACGCCGAACTGATGCGCAATGGTGAAATAGTCGACGACATGGTCGACCAGGAAGAAATGGCTTACCTGACCAGGCAATACACTGAGGAGGCGATTGAGTTCATTCGGCGCGAAAAGGAAAAACCTTTCTTTCTCTACTTGGCGCACACCATGCCTCATGTTCCGATCAACGCCACCAAGGACTTTCTAGGAAAGAGCAAGCGGGGTCTTTACGGCGATGTCGTTGAAGAGCTGGACTGGTCACTTGGCCAGGTTTTGGCTGAGCTCAAGGAGCAGGGACTGGATGAAAAGACCATCGTGATTTTCACCTCTGACAATGGGCCGTGGATTGAGGCCTATTACGAGGGAGAAGGCGGGAATGATTCTCATTGTGGTTCCGCGGACCCGCTGCGTGGTGCCAAGATGACGACCTGGGAGGGCGGTATCCGTGTTCCGACTGTGGTGCGCTGGCCGGGAACGATCGAAGCGGGCCGGGTATCGGATGACGTGGTTTGTTCTCTCGATCTCTTCCCGACCTTTGCCAACCTGGGCGGCGCGAGACTGCCAGATCACCGGACCCTCGACGGAGTGGATCAGTCAGGGTTCTTAAGGGGGGAATCCGACCGGAGCGCCCGTGATCATTTCTTCTATTACGCCGGTACGCACCTGCACGCGGTGCGCTGGAAACACTGGAAGCTGGTTCGCCAGCGCGAGGCGAAGCCATCGCATCTCGGTTGGTGGGCGCGGATGGTCGATGCCGTTCCGGAAACGGCCTTGTATGATCTTAGCAAGGACATCGGGGAAACCACCAATATCGCGTCTGATCACGCAGACGTTGTGGAGAAGATGTCAGGCCTGATCGAAGAGGGACGCCAGGAGATCGGTGACTGGGATCAGGTGGGGAGCGGAGCCCGCTACTATGACGAAGGGCCGAAGCTTTCAGCCAAAGAGGCGAATGGGTGGCAGCGTAAGAAGGCGCCTGCGAAAAGCAAAGGAGTGAAAGTATCCGCCCTAGAACCGTTTGAGCCGTTGGGATCCCTTCAGTTTAGATTCGAGTCCGCCGATGATCCCATGGAAGGCTGGAAGATCGTCGAAGGTTGGCTGGCTCAGCCGGTCTGGAAAGCGGCGTCGCTGCCCAAGTTCAAAGACCGTCCCTTGCAGCGTCAGGGGGAGGCTCACCTTTCGGCGGTTGCCACCGTCAACGATACCGGGGCGACCGACAATCAACTGGCCGTCATCGAAAGCCCTGCGGTCATTGTGAACGGAGACAAGGTCGCGTTCCTGCTCAGTGGTGGTGGACCCGACACCGGGGTGGTATTTGTGGATGCTGAATCAGGAAAGAATTTCCTTTCAACGGGTGGCCCTCGCGGCCCGCAGATGAAGCGCTACGTGCTCGACTTCCCTGAGAAGTTTCGGGGCAAGCCGGTCAAAATTCGGGTGACTGATCAAGCCGGATCCGGCCGGGGGCACGTGTGTTTTGATGATTTCTCGGCAGAGGGAGAACTTGTGGAGTAGGCAAGAGGAAGCAGGCATAAGGCAGAAGTGGTCTTTTGGGCGTTAGTTTTTGATGGGGAGGGAAGTAGATTTACGATGCGTTTACTGAATCTTTTGGGTGTGTTGGTGGTCTCTGCGATTTTCAGTCTTGGAACTTCCGTTTCTCAGGATCGCCCCAACGTGCTTTTCATCATTGCGGATGATCTCAACGACATGCCGCTGCACCCCGACGGGAAGCCATATGTCCCGACGCCGAATTTCGACCGCCTCGCGTCTCGTGGGGTGAGTTTTACCAACGCTCACTGCAATGATCCCATCTGTGCTCCATCGCGCTCCAGCATGATGACGGGAATCTATCCTCAGACCTCCAGTCTTTACTGGTTCGAGGATTACCGAAAGAACGCGATCCTGAGCAAGTGCGTGACATTGACCGAGCATCTCGCCACCAACGGCTATGGTGTTTATTCGACCGGAAAAATTTATCACGGTAACCAGGATCCGATGAAATTCGTGACGGGTTTTGGCTCCGGAGGCAATATCGGCCCGTGGCCGTGGGATGGGCAGAAGAAGACCAAGCGGGGTTTTATTCCTCATCCCGACCAGATGTATTTCTATGCGGACGATGCGGATCCTGACATGGATTACAAGTGGGAGCACACTTTCGGTTCGCTGGCGCGAGTTCCCGAATACAAAGCCGAACCGAACAACGGGATTCCCGGCTACAAGGGATGGACACTTTCCGGCGAGCCGTGGCGATACGTGTCCGATGACGACCGCGATCCGATGCCCGATGAAATGCATGCGGGTTGGGCTGCAGGCATTCTCAATCAGCCGCACGGGGACAAACCGTTTGCCTTGTTCACCGGTTTCAGCCGCACCCATACGCCGCTTTACGCGCCCCAAAAGTATTTCGATAGGTTTCCTCTCGACAAAATCGAAATTCCCAAGGCTTATCTCGAAGGAGACCTTGAGGACTGCGCTCCCACCCTTGCCAATACCAGCCTTTATGCGTTTCGTCGCTACCAGATGCTCTTCAATCACCAAGACCAGCCGCAATTGTTTAAGGAGTATCTTCAGGCCTACATGGCCTGCGTTGCCTTTGTCGATGATCAGGTCGGCACGGTTCTCGATGCGCTTGATGTGAGCCCCCATGCGAACAACACCGTAGTTATCCTGACCAGTGACCACGGTTTTCACGTGGGCGGCAAGGAGTCGATCTACAAGCAGACCCTGTGGGACAGCGGCACGCGTATTCCGTTCATCGTGGCCGGCCTCGAAGGCATGCCCAATGGCGCGACCTGTCATCAACCGATTTCGCTGATTGATGTTTATCCCACCTTCGTCGACATCTGCGGCCTTCCTGAAAACCCGAACGCGGCGGAGGGGCGCTCGGGCTACCAATTGGATGGGCACAGCATCAAGCCCTTGATACTGGATCCGGAAGGAGATTGGCCCGGGCCGGATGTTGCGATCATGGCATTACCGGGGAAGGACCACAGCCAGCATCGTGAGCATATTGGCACGCTGTATCCGCACTTCTCAGTTCGGGCGGAGGACTGGCGCTACAGCCTGACTTCGGACGGTCAGGAGGAGCTCTACCACTACCCCAGTGATCCCAACGAGTTCACCAATCTGGCCGACAATCCCGAGCATGCCGAAATGAAGGCTCAGTTACGTGAGCAACTGGTCGCCCTGCGCGACGGGGAGAAGTGGGAGGATTTTGAAAGTCTGCCTGACGAAGAGATGCCTGCCTTTGAATTGCTCGCGGAGGTGAGCGGTGCCGCGGAGTTTAAGTTAGGCGATGAGGTTGTCGCGAACGTGGAGTCCATGGGATGGGCCCCCCTCCGGATTCGCGTGGCCGGCAATCGCAGCCAGGTGTGGGTAGACAACAAGGTCTATTCGGATGAGGTCGGACCGAGTGACATTGCTGCGGGCGTTTTGACGGCCGCCGGTGGAGAACTTCGCAAGATTCGCATCCGGGAACTGTAGACCGTTGCTGACGCTCAACAGGGTTGAGTCAGTGACCAAACAGGTTTAGTTCACCGGAATGAATCGCAATCCGGTCTTTCAGATTATCGGCCTTTCCTGCCTGCTTGCTGCTGTCTCACTGGCAATCTGGTATATCCCGCGAAGCACCTACGTAGCGCTGGCCTCAAAGGGGAAGGTTCTGCATGAAGAAACGTCAGAGTTCTCGAAGATCCGGATTCGTGGCGATGAAGAAAAACGCCATATGCTCTTTGTTTCTGACGGTGGGGTCGAGCAGGTTCAGTCGACCATCGATCTCAACAACCCCGGGGATTTGCAGGTCGCCTACACCAAGACCATGTTTGCCTCACTCTTGCTGAAACGCCCCCAGCGTCGCGTTTTACTGATCGGACTTGGTGGCGGGGGGATGGTGCGATTCGTGGAAACCCACCTTCCTGACATGTCGATCGAAGTGGTGGAGATTGACCCGGTTGTGGTGCGCCTCGCAGATGAGTTTTTCGAGACGCGGGAAAGCCCAAGGGTGAAGATTCATACCGAGGATGCGTTCGAGTTCATGGCGAGAGAGCACAAACCTTTTGATGCGATCTACATGGATGCTTTTTTGAGGCCTTCGATCGATGGCGATCCTGAAGGCAAGACGGCCCGACTCAAGACAGTTGCTTTTCTCGAGATAATGCGGGATCAGTTGGTCGACGACGGGGTGGTCTCCTGCAATTTGATTTCTTATCGCAAGACAACTCCGGGTGATATCGAAGCTTTGCGTGAGGTATTTCCAGCAGTGGAGTTGTTCAAGGTTCCGGGGACAGGGAATCTCGTCGTAATCGGCTCTAAGCAGGCAGGCTCACGAAGTGAAGAGGAGTGGGCGCAGGAAGGCAAGTTCGTTGAGAAAGAGCTGCCTGTCTTACCATTCCGCGAATTCGTCGAGAATCGAAAGCCTTAGCCTCGCTCGCCTTCGGGCTGTATTCAATGCGGCCTGCCTCGATAGTTCAGGCGATATAGTCTCGCCTCCGGCACCACTCACTCAACCTTGTGCTGAACGATCTGAAGGCGCTTGCCGTAATCTTCGGCCGACGAAGGCGGCGACGAGAGATTCGCCTCGAACAGATTCCAGGGCCGGAAGGGCCAGGGTGATGCCGGTGGCACGCAGAAAGTGGCGTCGGGAATGCTTGGATGGGCCTTTCATGAGGTTTCGAAGTCTTAGGGTCCCCAGCCTCAACGAG
This sequence comes from Verrucomicrobiota bacterium, assembly GCA_002862135.1. GTDB lineage: Bacteria > Verrucomicrobiota > Verrucomicrobiia > Verrucomicrobiales > DEV007 > Arctic95D-9. Next base: position 13,668 of record PKCI01000107.1, read on the forward strand.
GTTCAAGGGGCTCATATGGGTGAGGCGGGATGGTGCCATTCGATGGAGAATTACGGCTGCTCAATGGGCATACGCGCTATTGCCATGGATTCGAATCTGTCGTGAAATAGTGCGGAATTGGCTCTGCTCAGAGAGTCTTGTCTTGAACATGAGTGACGAAGCGAACGATTCTGAAGAGCTGTTTGTGCAACTGTTCGCCCAGAACGAGCGGCACATTCGGGCCTTTGTGCGATCGATGGGCTTGGATTGGACGTCCGTTGATGATGTCGTCCAGACGGTCAGCTTGGTGATGTGGCGAAAGTGGGACCAGTTTGATCCCGGCACGGATTTCATGAAATGGGCGCGGGTGATCGCCCGTTTCGAAGTGCTCAAGTTTCGTCGCACCATGGCGAGAGACCGCCATGTGTTCAGTGATGATTTGATGGACCTCCTTGCTTATGCGAGCGAAAAGAGGGAGGCACAGGTTTCCAGCGATCGGTATCTGGAGTGCTTGCATGCCTGCATCGATAATCTACCCGAGAAGTCTCGGGAGCTCATCCGTGCCGCCTACGAAGGGGATAAGAGTATCAGAGAGGTCGCTGCGGATGTTGGGAAGTCAGCCGCCGCTCTCTACAAAGCTCTCGACCGTATTCGCAAGCAACTCCAAGGTTGTATCGAGGCGCGCCTCGCTGCCGGATAAATGCATCGATCGCCTAACCCGCTTGGGATTGGGAAGCGCTATTGCTTTTTCAACAATCGTTTCGCTTCGTCGAGGAGCAGCCTGGGTTTTTCAAAGGTGGAATGACTGACATGACTCCATAGGATGCGTCCGTCGGGACTGATGATGAAAGTGCCGTGCATGCCCCCATCTTCAAAGTCATCGTAGACCCGGTAGGATCGAAATAGGTTCTGGTCCGGATCGGCCAGAACCGGATAAGGAAAACTTGCTTTGAGCCTCTGTGTATCAGGAGTGCGACCACTGAAAAGTTCGGCAAGACTGTCGACTGAGTCAGTGGTGATGATGACCGTCTTGATACCGGCAGCTTCATAGGCTCCCGCGTACTTTCGGAACTCATCGAGTTGGCGGGTACAGAACGGGCAGGTCACCCCGAGGACAAACTGCAGGAGAATGGCTTCACCCTGAAACGAAGCAAGGGAGTGTTCCGTTCCCGTGTAGTCGAACAAGGAAAAGTCAGGGGCGTTGGGAATCTCCCAATAGAGTGGGCCCAGCGAATCAAGGTTAGCTGGAATATCTGGCTTCGTTTCCCCCCGTGGCATGATGGTCCAGCGGGGTGGCAGCTGCATGTGCCGAGCAAGAGCGTTTAACTTTTCGATGGCGGGCAAGCCGGAATCGACACTGGAAGCATCGCTACGAAATTGACGATTGAAAGCAGACATGGCGGGAAGGACTTCGCCGGCAGCGAAGCTTAGTTCGCAGAAGGTGGCCGCGGGCAACCATTGACCCGGGAGTTCTTCCAGAGTATTGCGAGCCAGTTCAAGGCCTGCCCTGGAGAGACCGTGCCGTTCCAGTTCCCGGGCCCAGACCCAGGAGGGCAGATAGGGCGGTGCTTCACCAGCTTCAGTGAGGTCTCCGCTAGATAGATTCTGCCAGGTAGCCAGACCATCGAGTAGGTTGGAGATCAGATCTCCGGCATTCGCGCTTTCGACGCGGTTGGACCAGGCTTCGATTTTCTTCCGGCACTTGAGGGCTTCCTCCGGACGGTCCAAGAGGCACAAGGCTACCGCCTTCCAGTAGAGCCAGCGGGAGTTCTCGAGTGAGTCGGTGCCAGTTGGCTGAAGGAGGGGTTCAGACTCAAGTTCCTCAAGCAGGATATCCGCCATGCCAGCGCCTAAGCGAGCTTCTACCCAGAGTCGTTTGCCCTGAGTGTGAAGGTTAGGCTGGAATTCTGAACCGGGGGCCAAACTGCGAGGCATCGAGATCATGCGACGTGCCCATTCGACTGCTTCATCGATGCGTCCCATTGAAACCAAAGTTTCGACGAGAGACGTGTAGTTCGATGAAAGACCTTCGAGTTTCTCAGGTATCAAGAGTTGTTCCTGCAGTTGGGCATGGCTCACCCTCAGTGAAGCTTCAAGCAGCGGTATTGCTCTGTTGTTCAGGCCATTTGCCTTCCATGCTTCGGCGGAGTATCTCCATGAGTTCGGTATCCCTGGAGCCAGCGTTGGACTCACTTCTGCGGGGGCCAATGCGATTTCAGGACGTTCCTCCATCCACAGGAATATCTGGTAGTGACGGCTGGGGTGATTCGGGTCGGCTTCGACGATTGTCTGAGCCAACGTATTCACCGCAACATGGCTGGTGATTGGTGCCCCTGATCGGTATTTGTCCAAGGTCAGCTGGCGCAACAGGAAGGCCTTGGCGTTAATATCTTCAGGCCATCGCAGAACGATTTCTTCGAGATCTTGAATGCGTTGGCGAACCGCCTCCGTTGACTCTTCGATACTGAGCTGAGGCGGCGGCGGCAGTTTGTCAGGGCTGTCTGAACGAACTCCAAAGTAGCGTGCCACGGATTGAATCCAGAGTTTCTCCTGTTCCGAAGTCTCATTGTTGATTCGCTTAATGGAACGGTGAGCAAAGAGTTGGGCTCGTCCGGGCCGTTGTTCGTTAGCTAATGCGAGGCCCCAGAAAACCATGGGGTGATCCGGTTCGAAATTCAGGGCCTGGCGAAAGTTGCGTTCTGCCGCCGGAGAGTCGAGCCCAAAGAGCAAGGCCACTCCTTGGTTGAAGAATGCCTGCGCCTCGGTCGAATTTGTGGAAATGGGGAAGTCAATCGTTCCCACGTCTGTCTGTAGCTCCGGGGCACGGGTTGGTCCGCGGAGGAACGCAACCTCTAAGGTGGCAGGAGCCTCGGAATCCACCTGATCCAGCAAAGGGGCGAGACAGGTGAGGTTGAAATTGCGATAACTCTGTCCTCGCAGAATCCCAATCGCGAGGCATCCGAAAAGAATGAGAGACGCCAACCATTGAATGTGATGTTTGAGCACTGTCACGAGATTATCCTTGGCTAGGAGGAAAGATTACCGGGCAATAAGAAAACGAAACCAGTCAAGGGCGCAACCAACGTCATTGGTCGCTTTCGTCGAAGTTCTCGGAGCTCCCGAACTCGAATGGTTCCTCGATCATAATATCGTCTCCGGTTCCAAACTGTTGGTCGACTCCGGCTGAGCGAATCTCCATGTGATCTCCGGAAACAGGGTGAAACTCGTAGGGGACGTTCCATCGATCCACTAATTGGTTGTCCGAACTGATCGCAGGGTGCGTAGGATCGATAAACATCAGTCGATAGGGGTTGCTACCGGTAAGGGCTTCGACGACTTCCCGGTTTTCACCAGCAATAGGATTTTCTCGAAAGATCTGCCGATACGATGCGACTGCAGAGGTCAGGATTTGAATGTCTTGAACAGGATCCTGTTCAGGGTCATTCAGGTCATTGAGTTGTTCGGCAACGTCTGTCTTGAGAATTCGCCCATCGTCCTGTTGTTGAAATACCGGGGCTTCCAAGTCCAGCGCAAGAGGTTTCAAGCCGAAGAATTCTGAGCGTATGACTCCCTTGGTTTCCGGCGGAAGATTCGGTGCCGGTAGCCGAGGCGCCGCAGTTGGAGCAGTGCTTGCAAGGGGCGGCCCGGTATCCAATCCTTGCGCAGGTCCAGAGGTTTGAGCAGGTGCAGGATCAGTGTCTGTCGAGGGACCAAACCTGATCGCAAGCACGACCACTTCGACCGCAATCAGCAGGGCAAGTGCGATGAAGATAAACTTCTTCAACTACTGGAGAGGGGAGTTTAGATACTAGTGATCCAATCCATGTTCGCGTTCGCGAGGATTGAATCAAAATTGCTCGGGTCATAACCGGTCGTAAAGGGATCAGCAAATCGTTCCAGGTTTGGAAAGATGGTTCCGATTTCTGTATCGGCTATCCCAAGCCACTTAGCAATGGGGGCTGAGAATTGTTCTACCGCGCTGGTGGGAACCCAGCGACCGCGGCTGCTGCCCGGTGTTGTCCAGTTTCCAGTTGGGTTGAGATTGGGGTAATAGCCGAAGACGTTCTTTCCTTTAACATCGCCACCCATCATGTAGACGTTGGTGCCCCAGGCGTGATCGGAGCCCGAGGAACCCGGATTGGATCCATTTGGAGTAAATGTCCGGTTGAAGTCGGAGTGCGAAGCGAGGATGAAGTCGTTGTAGTTAAAATCTCCTCCCAGAGTTGGTTCTGAAGCCAATGCTTTCATGACATCATTGAAGGCTTTGAGAGCGTTATTCAGCGTCGTCATATTATCGTCGAGATCTCCCGCGACGTAGCCCGCTCCATTGCTGTAGCCACCCTGATCCTGGTGGGTATCGTGCCCTCCGTAGGAGCAGAAGAAAAGCTGTCGGCTGTTTCCAAGGCTGTTTCGGCCCGCGATCATCTTGGCGATTGAAATCAGCTGACGGGAAAGGCTTGGGAGGTTGTTCAGGGCAGTGCCTGAGGCAGGGTTGATCCCATTTTGCAGGATAAACGTTCCTTCGATGAATCCCCACGGATTACCGTTATTATCGACGGCGGAAGGGTGGAGCCAACCGTTGGCAGTTGAGAAAGCGTTTCCGATAAAGCCTTCATTCTGTCGGGCTCGTCGCACGACCACATTGTAATTCTCTTCGAAGAGATGGTCGTGAGTGTAATTCATGATATCCTGGAAAGCCTTGAGCCTGCGGCCGTTTGCGTTCCGGATATAGCTGGTCGGGTTGCTCGCATCGGTAAGGGCGTTGGCATAGTTTGTGCCGTAGCCATTTAAGCTGATCGCTCCGTTATTGGTGACTGAGTATTGAGAGACGTCACCGAGAAGGCTCACCTGGTTATCGTTGATGCCGGAAAGTGAAACCGACATGGAGATTTTTCCATCGGGAATGTTCCACGCAGGGTTGAGAAGATCAGCAATGCGACCACTCCAGCCGCTTTGGAACGGCTTGTCTGGGATCGAACTCTGCCACTGATTTTGCTGGTCGCTGTGCGAGAAGAGTTGGGGCGGCAGAGGCACGCTATTGTAGGTGGCCGCGGTGGTAGGGACAACCAGCGTGCCGACATTGGCGGCAAAGGCTAATTCGCCGGCGTCGAACATGGTCTTGAGGTCCCCCAGTTCAGGATGGAGCGCGAAATTTTCAGCTCCCGCGGCTGCCGCTGGGTCTGTCGCCAGATTGTCTGCCACAATGGGGTGTGGATCATTCGTCCCTCCAGGAGAGCTGAGAGGGAGAGCGAGAACTCCACGGTGCTGTTCGTAGTTGCTACGGGCAGGATGGCCGCTCCCCGGCATCAACATGTTGTTGCTGTCAGTCGCTCCGAAATGGAAGAGAACAATAGCCGCCTTGTAGTCACCAATACTCGTCACGGTGTTTGCGAGGGCGCCTTCCATCAGGCGCATGTGGGCTAGCGTGTTAACAACACCACCCACTCCCATGGAAGCACAAGCAGAGCGGGCAAGGAAGCCGCGGCGGCTCATTTCAATTTTTTTGTTCTTATTTCTCATGGGAGGGCTTTAAAATTTTGATGTGGTTTGACCTTCGTTACTTCTGGATGAGAAATTCAGGGGTGGCAGTCATCATGTAAAGGGCAGCGCGAACTTTGCCCCATTGTCCGGTTTTGCTGGCGTTGTCGTTGTAGGTATCGGTGATGTAGTAGAGTAACGTTTCCCGCGGATTCCGGTTAGGAAAGTGGGCGATGTTATTGCCCTGAGTCGTCTGGGTTCCGTCATCCGATGGATCGATCGGGTAGAGGAGTTTGTAGCGTCCGGCAAAAAGAAGCGCGTCAAGATCATCGATGAGCTGCAAGGCTTTGTCCTGCTCAAGATTCAGACCATTATCAGCTATTTCGGGGTAATTATCGTGGCGGTTGATCCAAGCCCAGTAGTCTACAATGACATTGTCATCACTGTGATTCGTGCCGGAGTTTCCCAGCAGGGTCGTATAACCGGCAGCGTCCGAATTCCCGTTCGAGCCGCCCATGGTGGTTCCTCCGAAACCGTTGGTGCCCCAGTGCGATGCCCAAAACACATTAATGTTTTGGAAAACGGAACTCTCGGTGGCGATTTGGAATTCAGGCGCAACGAGTCCGTAGCTCGCGATGAGTCCGGCGGGCTGGTAGTCAGGTAGGAACCAGTTGAATACAGTAGGAGCTTTCAGTGGAGTCTGGTTAAGCGAACTGATACCACCGCCATCCATGGCGTTGATTCTCATCAAGGTAGCGGGGAGGCGGGTAAAAGTGCCGTCGCCATTTGAAATTAATTGACCCGTGCTGTCATAGGCGACTGCACCAACAAATTTATCGACCTCAGACTGAGGATAACCGAAGTTGCGAAGGTCTCCATTTGAGGTTGGATTGAGTGGGTTGCGGTGGGCTTGATTCGGAAAATTAACTGGGTCGCCCGGAATAACGCTGGCATCAAACGTGACGCGCGACCGGCCTGAGATCGCGCGAACCCCTTGAATCCAAGCAAGAATTGGCTCTTTCTTCTTCCCGAATTCTGGATTTAGTTCTGTATCAGCAAGGTTTCGAGCTGCAGGATCGAGTAAGATGGCGCGTACTACTTCGTCCAGTTGCCCGTTGGTGTTTCGCCACACTTGTGCGACGCGATAAATGTAAGGACCAGATGGGTTACTCGTCACGAGGCGCTGGATTAATTTCCTCGAAACGAAGGCTGGCGTGCTCTGGTGGTTGACCATTGGGTCGGTCGACCACGAGGCCGAAAACGACTTCGGTGAGAGTTGATTTGTTTGGGTGCCGGCGAAGTAGTTGAGGACGTCGCGAACATCTTTATCACCTTCGCTGGTATATCTGCCGCTGCGGCTTCCGTTGTTGCTGATCACCTTTCCACCGGCGATAGTTTTGTTTCCGTTATCATGACGATTGTTATAAAACGCCATCGGGTAATTATAGCGGGAGGAATACCAAAGATTGCCCGGGCCTTGTCCATACCAACTGCTGTTTGGGTTGGTACGATCAAGGGAAGGAGTGTCCCAATTTGTATTGTTGGCGCTGTTGGTTGACCAACTCATCCCGGTGAAGACGCGAGCAAGTTCCTTGATGTCGTTGTTGGTGTATGTCGGGAGAAGATTAAATTCAGTCTGGTCCAGTTTGACAAAGCCGTCGTCCCACAGTTCAAGCAATCCGATGGTGAAGAGTTGCATGACTTCGCGAGCGTAGTTCTCGTCGGGTGGGACACCGGAAGAAGACTGGCTGCTGTTCTGAAGGTGGCTGAGATATTTGCCCATGAGGGGACTGTAGGTAACATCCTCAATTAACTCCCGGTAGTGATCGTCTGCGTTTTCCGCCAGCATATCAATCCAGCGCGCTGCCGCGATGTGATGCTGGCGGATGTTGTTGAGTTCTTCAGAGATCACGGTGATTTCTGAGAGCGCAAAACCGACTCGCTGTCTCAGCTGATCCTGAGCGCTGGTCATCACGGTCCACTGAGCCCGTCGGCGATTGTTGTGGTTGGGTGATCCTAGAACGTTGCCGTCCAAAGCGTTTTCCTGCGCACCGGTGAGTGGGAAATTGGCGGTCGGTTTTTGCCAGGTGCCAGTTCTAAGGGAGTCGAAATTGGAAATATTTTGTGAGGACCATCCGGGCCAGTTGTTAGGGGCAACCGGGCGTGGTGAAGCGGCTCCATTGCGAGAGGAATCAAAGTAGCCGCGGAGGGTGAACTCCTGCATGTCCAGGGCGTGAAGTAAATCACGCACCAGGGTTTGCGGCAAGGCCCACTGAGCCGTGATCCACGCATCATAGGCGGCAATGCGATCCCCACCGTGAACGTTCTCGATCTGGTAGACTAACTCCTCGATGTCCGCTTCGGTGGGGCCAAAGGTGGCTTGAGTGAGGAAGCGGGCCACATCTCGACGGAGTTTGTCGGGTTCGGTAGCAGGGTCGATTGGCTCTATAGGGGGAGTGGCCGGAATTCGATCTTCAGCGCCGGCTTCGGGAGAGACCGCCGAGGCTGACTGGCGTCGGTAGATCGCCCAGATCTCGCCACTACCATTCATCATGGTGTGCTTGTTGCTGTAAAGTGGTGTGGTGCCCGCAGGATTTCCCTGTTTCGGGTTGTCGAACTCCAGTGAGTTGATGAGATCCTGCTGTGTGAAACCAGCTCTAGGTTCGATCAGGTAGTTGTAATCCGTTACCGGGCCAATAATGGCGTTTCCGGTCTCGGTTCCGTCGTCTGTCACTGATTCGACGATAGGCCCGCTACCAAAGGTAATCCCGTCCGGTCTGAGAGTGGCACGATGTAGGTGGCTATTGGTTTGAGTGGAGGTCAGATTTTCGAAGAAATCATCCACAATGGCGACTCGATTACTGCCGTTGAGAACCAGCACTGAGGCTCCGGAGGCGGAGGTAGCGGTGACAGCTGCGGCATCTTTTGTAAAGGTTGCGATATAATATTTGTTAAATTCCGGGTCATCCCTCGCATCGTGGATATCCGCAGTCGCAATACTGGGTGTCCCGACCTGATAATCCTCGCTTACGGTAATCGTGACCGTAAGTTGTTCCGGGAATTCAACCAACTCATCGAGCAAGGGGCGGACTTCGAAACTAAACTCGCTAGCGCCAAAGGGCAGAGTCACCGCATAGCTTCCACCACTTCCTTGCAGGGGAATGCCCGTTGCAGTTTCGAGGACGAAGTCTTCTCCTGTCGCGCTTCCGGCAGTATTGAGATCTGATGAGCCCGAGACGCTGAAAAAAACCGTCTGAGCTTCAAGTGAACCGGTCCGTTCGATACTAAACCTGGCGACCTCCTTGATTCTTGGGATCCCGGAACCCACCAGTCCATTGTCTTCGCGGGCAAGAGCATCGGTAGTAGTGACAGTGATGATATCGTCGGTTGGGTCGGTAACACTGGCGGCATTGGTCAGGGTTTCCCCGTCTGATTGCCCTACATTCACACTGCTCGAAAGAAAGGGGTTAAAGCCGTCCAAAAGTTTTTCGGTGGCATCATCGATACCGTCTCCGTCGCTGTCGATCGGACCGGCTGCGTCGTTGGCATCACCAAGCGGGCTGTAGGTGACTACCCGCGCAAAGCAGGTGGGGTTGCTAATAAACGACGCAACATTGTTGTCTGCGAAGTCCACATTTGGAGATAAGCAGTCTCCTGGAATGACTTCGATCGTTCCGTTCCCGTCAAGTTCCCAGCCGACGGCCAAGTGGTCCCACTGACCTGCGTGGGTGTGCCAGATTTCGAAGAAGTATTTCTGGCCGGCGGTGAGCGCAATCGCCCGGGATTTCTGGGTGTCGGTGAGTCCTTGAGAGGCGAGGTAATTCCATTTTTTCTCATCGGCAAGATTATTGTCGTTGAGATAGGATTCTCGGGCGATGTCGCCCCCGTCAGACGTGTCTCCTGTCGTGTCGAGCCAGAATTCACACTGGTGCCTGCCGGCAATGTAGAAATGGTAGCTGCCTGTTGTCTTGGGAACGATGTAGCCACGAATTCTGTCCCCGTAGTTGGCGCCGTATTCTGTGGGTGTCTGAGCGCGGGGTAACCATTCGCTTCCGTTCGGTGTTAAGGGCGTGCCGCCGTTTTCAACAAAGGTTTTAAAATTGTTTAGGTTCCCGCCGATGCCCGCATCGAACCAGACTTCGCGGGTAGCAGCGCCGACAATCACTGGGTTTGCAGGATCAGCAAAGTTGGCTGTGATGGTCGCGCCCGTGCCGATGAAGTCGTGGGGGGCAGTGCCAGTGCTGTCACCGACCTTGGTCCAGGTGGACAGATCAGTCGAAACTTCGATGTGATATTTTTTTCCCGGAACGGTTGGCCAGCGGATTTCAAAACCGTTGGGGTCAAATTCGGAGCTTACCGTGGTCAACAGGCAGCAATTGGGATCTAAAGGGTTCGTCGAAGCGTCGCACTCGAACTGGTTATCTCTTCCGTCGCCATCCGGGTCGTCAGTTGGGTCTCCATCGGGGTTGCTCAAGGATCCGAAATGCATGATCTCCCAGGAATCGAGCAAATTATCCGAGTCTGAATCTAGGTTGACCTGAGCCTCTGATATTCCCGCAATCCCTAGCAGCGCTGCCAAGAGGAATTTTAACGTGTAGGCAAAAATGACAGAACCAATAGGTGATAGATTGGAGTCAGTAGTGTGGTGGCCGAACTTCATAGCAGGTGAAGCACTTAGAGAATGTAATCGATCCCGGCCCGTAGACCGGGATATGTTAGAGCAATCAGGAGGTGAATCTGGGCTGCCCAGCCGATTCGAAAATCCAACAGGCTTTGGAAATACGATGCGACATAGCAGGTAATTTGAACTAATTCAAAACTTCTGGCAAGCCTTGAAATTCATTGTTTTAGCGGGGCAAGGGACGGGGATCTATCCGGTTTTCGCGATTTAAAGCGATCCTGCCGAACATTTTGCCTCAAAAATTTTGGGCAATTTTCGAAAGAACGGGAGTTCTAAGGTGATGGATCTTGATTCCGACAGATTGAGGCAACTTATCCAAGCTTATCTGGACCAACGCCTGACCGATGACGAGTTTGAGGCTTTGCAAGTGCATCTCCGAGGAAATCCGGACGCTCGTCTGGAGTATGCGGAATTGTCCCGAATGGATGCCGGTCTCAGGGATGCCGGTTTGTTGGAATCATCTAAAGTGGCCGCCTATTCCTCAGTTGCCAAGAATTCAGCAGTGAACTGGTGGGCCGTAGCCGCTGTGATGATGGCTTTTCTTCTCCCACTGACCATGCTGCTTCGGGTTCGTTCGGTGGAGGATTCCGGTCCCCAGATGGCTGCAGTTCGTGGCGTGGCTGTGATCACGGCGGAGGCCGGGGCGGTTTGGGGTAACGATGCTCTCTCAACCGGCGTGGCCTTGGAACCGAGACTGCTCGTGCTTGAAAAGGGGCTCGCCCAGATCGACTTTTTCGGGGGCGCTTCCATCAGTTTGTCGGGACCGGCGGAGCTGGAATTGATCAACGGCGATGCTGCGGTGTTGCATCAGGGAACACTCAAGGCAGACGTCCCGCCCGCTGCCCGGGGATTCGAAGTCCGGACGGCGGACGTGTTGCTGGAGGACCTCGGCACGAGCTTTGGTCTTTCGGTGGGCGAGAATAACAAGGCTGATTTGATCGTGTTTGATGGTGAGGTGCGGGCGACCGGGATAGACGGAAAACCGAGGCTGTTTTTCGGTTCGGACTCTGCGCTTTTTGATTCCGGCGAAGTTATTCCGCAAAGTGGCGGGGACTTGGGCGAATTCCCCGATATCACGGATGTGATTGCCGGGTCCGGAAGTCGGGAGGAATCTCGCTACGCCGCCTGGAAAGAAGACAGTCTCGACCGTCGCCGGGATCCCCGCCTGATTGCCTATTACGATTTTGAGAACCTCACCGAGGCGACGCGTCGTCTGCGGAACCAGGCACTCCATGGAGAGGGCTCTGAACTGGATGGCGGCATTGTCGGGGCCCGTGTTGCCGAAGGCCGATGGGGGCGCAAGACTGCTCTCGATTTTCGGGCGGAAGGGGACCGGGTTCGTTTTGATATCACCGGTGAGTGGGAGGCTCTCACGCTCTACGCCTGGGTGAGGATCGACGCCCTGGATCGCCACCTCAATTCACTTTTCCTGACCGACTATTTCGACGAGAACGAAATCCACTGGCAGATGTCTCGGTCGGGGCACCTGCATTTCGCCAGCAGTCCCATGGGCGTCGTTGATATTTCTGAACACAATCGCCGCTTCTTTTCTGACGACTTTTGGGATCCGTCCATGAGTGGCCAGTGGATGCTGCTGGCAGTGACGGCTGAAAAGGGAATTGGCAAAGTGAGGCACTATGTCAACGGGGAACTTATCGACATTGTCGATGGCACCCAGATGGACAAACCCCTCGAAGCGATGCGGATCGGAGAGGCTGATCTGGCCAACTGGAATGATCCGATTTGGGAGGACTCGATTCGGACGCTCAATGGGCGGATCGATGAATTTGCGATTTACGCGGCGGCATTGTCTTCGGAAGAGATCGCCGAGATTTACAAGAGTGGCCGTCCCTGACGACCGTAATTGGTGATTAGTTTTTAGTTGTTGGTGATGATGAATCGAGAGTTTCGGTTGGGAGTGATTGTCCTTGGTCTTGCCGGTGGGCTATTCGCCGAAGAAGTGACGGAAGGCGAGAAGCTTTTTGCCCTGAAGGTGAAGCCGCTCCTAGCCGAGAAGTGCAATGCCTGTCACGGTGATGAACCGGATAAGATCAAGGGTGACTTCGACATGCGGACTCGTGAGTCGATTCTCAAGGGCGGCGACTACTTTGCCGAGGATGTCATGATTCCTGGGAAGGGGGAAGAGAGCTTTCTCTATCTCACTACGACCCGGACGGAGAAGGATTTTGAAATGCCTCCCAAGGAAGCGGACCATCTGACTGAAGAACAGCAGTGGTGGATCCGTGACTGGATCAACGATGGGGCTCCCTGGCCGAATGATGAGAGGGTGGCCATGATCCAGAATCACTACGCCGAGGGAGTCCAGGTCGCGACGACGAAAGCACTTTCCGACGACTGGCAGAACCGCCGCTATGAAGAGGACAAGCTCTGGGCCTATCATCCGCTGAATGTTATTGACGTTCCGGAAGGGGAGAACCCGGTCGATTGGTTCATTGGTCAGAAGTTGGAGGCAGCAAATCTGGAAGGCGCACCTGACGCTGACGCAAAGGAGTTGATCCGCCGCATGAGTTTCAACCTGACAGGCTTACCTCCCGCACCCAACAGGGTTAAGTCTTTTGATAAAGCCTACGCCAAGGATCCCGGTGCAGCCGTCCAGGCTCTGGCAGAGGAGTTAATGTCGAAGCCGCATTATGGAGAGCAGTTTGCCCGTCACTGGCTCGATGTGGCGCGCTACGCCGATTCGTCCGGCTTTGCCAACGACTACACCCGACCGAATGCTTGGCGCTACCGTGACTATGTGATTCGTTCCTTCAACGATGACAAGCCCTACAATGATTTTGTCAGGGAGCAGATTGCAGGTGACGAAATCAATCCGAAGGATTCTGAACTGCTCATCGCAACAGGCTTCCTTCGCATGGGGCCGTGGGAGCATACCGGCATGAGCGTATTCAAGGAGACACGCCAGATGTGGCTCGACGATGTTACGGATTCGGTCGGTCAGGCCTTTCTGGCTCACGCCATGCAGTGCGCCAAGTGTCACGACCACAAGTTTGATCCAGTGCCAACGCGGGACTACTACAAGATGATGGCCGTGTTCTCGACCACGCAGTTCGCCGAGCGTGATGCCGCCTTCCTTCCTGCAGAAAACAAGAAAGGGTTTCAGGCGTCAACCGAGTGGGTTAATGCCAAGATCGGGGGATACCAGAAGCAGCAGAAGAAGCTCCAGGAAAAGATCAAGGCCCGGAAAAGGCAGGAGACAGGGGACGCCAAGGTCGGGGACAACGGTCTGGACCCCGGCGACGAAGCTTCGCAGGCGCGGATCAACAAAAATATCAGTCGTCACAAGTGGGAACTCGATCGGACTCGTCCCATCGCCTTCGCGGTTTACACGGGGAACACGGTGCCGGTCAAAGGCGTTCAAAAGCGGGTTTTGCTGCCTCAGAATCCCTGGGCGAAAGGAGCCATGGAACAGGATGCCATCCTCGCCGGTGGCAGCGCCTATTCACCAACCGACCCGGTGACGCCGGGAGCGCTCAGCGCGGCTGAGTCACTCGGTGAAATGGATGCCCACGAGTTTCCCGGGGATAAAGGTAAACGCCGCCTTGCTCTTGCGGACTGGATCGTGGATGAGAAAAACCCGCTCACTGCTCGCGTGATGGTGAATCGGGTTTGGTCCTGGCATTTCGGCAGGGGGCTCGCCGAAAATCCAAACAATTTCGGGGGCACCGGCGCCCTGCCAACTCACCCCGAGTTGCTTGATTATCTCGCGCAGTGGTTCATGGAAAACGACTGGTCGGTGAAGAAACTGAATGAGCTGATTGCCAGCTCCGAAGTTTACCGACGGAGTTCACGACATCCCGATGCGTCTCTCGTCCGCGAGAGTGATCCTAAGGGAGAACTCTATGCGACCTTCATGCCGAGGCGTCTCACTGCTGAGGAACTTCGTGACGCCATGCTGTGGTCCAGCGGGGAACTGAACCCCCAGGTCGAAGGTATTCCCTCGCGCCCTGACGTGAACCTTGAGGTAGCCATGCAGCCCCGCCAGATCATGGGAGGAACGGCTTCGGTCTACGAGCCGGATTCGAAGGCCACTCAGCGCAATCGTCGAACCTTATACGCCGAAAAGGTGAGGGGACTTCGCGATCCATTCCTCGAGACCTTCAATCAGCCAGGCCCGGATAATTCCTGTGAAACTCGGGAGACTTCTACCGTGACTCCCCAAGCCCTGACATTGTTCAATGCCGAAGAGGTTCAGGATCGTTCAATCGCTCTGGCGGCCCGACTCATCGAGGAGTCTGACAGCAACGAAGCTGCCATCACCAAGGCTTTTCAACTGACGCTGAGTCGGGAACCTTCGGAGTCCGAGTTGTCCGCCTGTCTCAAGCATTGGCAAGCGGCCAGTGGGGTGGAGTCCGGTAAGACCTACGAGCCCAGGGAATACGTCACTTGGGTCAAGCGCACTGTCATGGCCGAAAAGACGGGTGAGCCCTACGATTTTATCGAATTTATGCCGGCCTACAGGACTTATGAGCCTGATCTGCAAATGGCCGATATCGACGCCGAGACTCGTGGTCTCAGCCAGGTCTGCCTAGTGCTTTTTAACCTGAACGAGTTCGCCTATCTCGACTAGCAGCGGAGCGGAGCAACAAGCCTGATTTCTAATTCCCAACCTCAGAATACCATGAACCCCATTGCCTCACTCAGTCGCCGCGAAGCCCTTTACGGGATCGGCGCCGGTCTTGGAACCGTAGCGCTCAACTCGTTGCTCAAAGGCATGGACGCCGGTAGCGGCTTTCAAGTGGCTCATCATCCGGCAAAGGCAAAGCGCTGCATCTTCCTGATGATGGAAGGCGGACCGTCTCACATCGACACGTTTGACCCAAAGCCGATGCTAACCAAACAGCATCTCAACAAATTCAATCGTGGCGGTGACATGGAGAGTGCGATGTCTTCGGGAGATCGTTACTACGTGAAGAGCCCGTTTGAATTCATCAAGGCCGGCGAAAGCGGAGCCGATGTTTGCACAGAGTGGAAGCACTTCAAGGACGTCGTCGATGATGTGTGTTTCTATCGCGGTGCCCAGGTTGAATCGGTCAATCATCCGACGGCTTGTTACCAGTTAAATACCGGAAATCGTTTCGGTGGAGACCCCGGTTTTGGCGCCTGGGTCAACTACGGGCTTGGAACCTTGAACGATAACCTGCCCGGCTTCGTGGTGTTGCCAAGAACGAGTTATCCGCAGGGTGGAGCCGCCAACTGGTCGAATGGCTTTCTTCCCGCCGACTA
>PKCI01000165.1 GCA_002862135.1 Verrucomicrobiota bacterium
TCTCACCATCGCTGCCAGCGCCTTTGGTTTCAATGCTAACGCTGAGGAGCTCAAGATCGCCGTTGTTGACATGCAGGAGGCGCTTAACAAGTTCTACAAAACTGACGTCGAAGTTGAGAAGATCAACGCGATGGCGGAAGAGAAGCGCAGAAGCCTTGACGAATTTCAGGCTGCTTACCAGCAGATGACCACAAAAATGGCCGAGCTTGATAAGACGGCTCGTGACACTCTGCTTGACGAAAGTGTGAGGACGGATGCTTTGGAACAGCTCCAGGCACTTGCCCAGGAGCGTGCCGTGAAGGGTCAGGAAATTGCGGACGCCCAGCGCAAGGCTTCAGCTGAGGTAATGCAGGCGCGCACCGAAATGGAAAGCACGCTTGTTGGTGAGATCAAGGGGATCGTAAATTCCGTTGTCGAATCCCATGGCCTTGACCTCGTCTTTGATAAGTCGTTCCTTCCGAAAGCTAATAAGGCGATCGTTTATACTTCTGCTAATGTGAAGGATTTGACTGAAGAGGTGGTTTCCATACTCAACGCAGGTGCTCCGGCAACGTCAACGACGTCAACACCCTGATACTTTATTTCACGTGAGATAGTGAGTTTGAAAGCGGCGGTTTTTCCGCCGCTTTTTTGCGTCTACCTTAACCGAAGAGATCATGAAAACGACCGTCGCCGAAATCACAACGCTTGTGAGCGGAGAACTGCTGCGCGGAAATCCTGAGGCAGAGCTTACTAATTTTGCAGCATTGGATCAGGCTGATGGCAGCTGTGTCAGCTTCTTCGGTAACGCCAAGTATCTGGAACAGTTGCAGGGGACCAAGGCCGGCCTCGTGTTGATGCCGTCGGTAGAGGCTCCTGCTCCGGAGACTGCGGCTGTTGTTCTGGTGGAGAACCCGCTAGTTGCTTTTGATACGATCGTCCGTCAATACGGTGTCAAGCCACCGGAGTTTGTTGCCGGGGTGCATGAGTCAGCCTGGGTCGCGCCTGATGCTGCTGTAAACGCTGGTGAAGTCAGTGTTTTGGCCAATGCGACCGTTTCTGCTGGAGCATCGATTGGAAAAGGGAGCCGAATTGGAGCAGGCGCCTTGATTGGTGAAGGTGTCGTGATTGGCGAGGACTGCGAGATCGGTCCCAATGTGACGGTTCGCGAGGGGTGTATCATCGGAGATCGTGTCATTCTGCACCCGGGGGCTGTGGTTGGAGCTGACGGATTTGGATTTGAATTCATTGAGGGGCGGCACCAAAAGATTGAGCAACTTGGTATCGTTCGTGTGGAGGATGATGTGGAGATCGGCGCTTCCACCACGGTTGATCGTGCCCGCTTTGGCGAGACTGTTATTGGCGAGGGCACCAAGATCGACAACCAGGTCCAGATTGGGCACAATGTCATCATTGGAAAGCACTGCATCATCGTGGCGCAGACGGGGATATCCGGAAGCACTCGAATTGGAAACTATGTGACTCTCGCTGCGCAGTGTGGCGTGGCAGGACATCTGGAGATTGCGGATCAAGTTACATGTGGTGGTCGCTCTGGAGTGATCCAATCGATCACCGAACCAGGCGGCACATACTTTGGCTACCCGGCCCGACCTTTGAAAGAGGATCGGCGTGAAAGCATGCGAATTAAACAGCTCGGTGGTTTGCTCAAGCGGGTGAAAGCGATTGAGAAAAAGATAGGTGAGTAACTCGTCGCTAAAGATCGATTTTCTGTCCCGGCTTGGGAACGATAATGCGTGAGTGCGGTAGTCGATCGCTCAGCTCGCGGTGAAACCATGATTTTGCGGCAAGGTCTCCGTGCACTAGCATGATATTGTCAGGATCACAGGATGCTGCGTAGTCGGCAAGTTGCTCTCGTGGGGAATGCCCACTGAAGTCAAACTTGTGGACCTCGCACTGAATCTGGGTCTCATGCTCGCGCTCGGAGTCCATTCTCACACGGCCGCCTTGACCCGCTTCGAGGATCTTTCCGCCGGGAGTGGATTCGTCCGCGTAGCCTACGAAGAGAATGGCGTGTTGGGAAGACTCGAGGATGTGACGAGAGAACCGATTCGAGACGGTGTGTTCGGACATCATGCCGCTGGAAAGGGCATAGATACGACCGGGGTGGAAGTCGGGTTCGCGATGGCCACGAGGAAGGATCTCGAGGTCCTCAAAGTCTTCGAGTATTCGAAAACCGCGATGGAGGCGATGGGGGGATTCGCGGAAGAAGTCTGCGATCTGAGTCATGCGGGTGCTAAGGCCCCCGATATGGACAGGGACGACAGGGATGACATCCTCCGCACGGAGCTCATGCAGCATCATAAGTAGTTCCTGCGTTTTCCCGAAGGCGAAGACGGGTATGAGAACGGAACCATTACGCTCGAGCACATTGGCAATGGTTTCACCGAGGCGACGCTTCTCCGCTTCGCGCGTGTAGTCGGGGGGGCGGGTGTAGTCACCGCGAGTCGTCTCGATGATGAGTGTGTTGATTTTTTGCTGAGGAAATTGTGCAGCGGTGGTGATCGTCTGGTCTTCGAAGTGGGCGTCACCTGTGTAGAAAACAGTTTTCCCTTCCAGTTCCAGCCGTATCCCGACAGCTCCCTGCACATGGCCAGCGTGATAAAATTCACACTCGACGCGATCATCGTGGCCAACGGAAAAGGTTTCTCCTACACCCCGCGAAAACCAGAAACGCTCGAGATTGTCGACCTTTTTGTGGGAGTAGAGCGGATACTCGGAGATGCCGAGCTCCCTTTTTTTGGACTTCATTACGTTGACCGAATTGTGAAGCAGGGCTTCACCACTTTCACGGGTCTCTTTGGTCATAGCTACCGCGGCGTGCGGCTGTTTTTCCATCAAGCAGGGAAGAGCACCGATATGATCGAGATGAGGATGGGTGACGAGGATGGCGTCGACCGTATCGTATTCAATTTTTTCGAACAAAGGCAGGCTGTCACGCCCGACGTGTTTCGGGTGGGTGCCGGCATCGAGAACGATCCGGGTTTCTCCCATTTCAATGAGACAGGAGTTAGAGCCAATGTCGGAGTAGCGTGCGAGATGTTGAAAACGCATAGAGAAAAACGCGAGAAATCCCCTCAGCTTGAAGCTGATCAGTCGTTCTGGCCAGCCTTCTTTTTGATGCGTGCTTCAAGAAAGAAAGACTTGAGCAAGTACTTGGACTCTTCCTCAAGGACTCCCGGAGTGACTTCGCTGTGATGATTCAGCGTCGGTTGTTGAAGTAGGTTGATAAACCCACCGGCGGCTCCGCCCTTGGAGTCTCCGCAACCGAAGATGACTCGCCGAATTCGGCAATGAATAATAGCTCCTGCGCACATGGGACAGGGCTCTTTCGTGACGTAGAGATCGCAATCGCCGAGACGCCAGTCTCCCATGGCCTCCTGGGCTTGGGTAAGCGCCAGCATTTCGGCATGGGCTGTGGCGTCCTTCAAGGTCTCCACCTGGTTGTGAGAGCGGGCAATGATTGATCCATTTTGAACGATAATAGCTCCGACGGGGACCTCACCGTCGAGGTAAGCTTTTTGAGCCTGCCGCATGGCCTGGCCCATCAGGAAAGTGTCGCTGGCCAGATCAATCATGCTGGATTCCTCTTCGAGAGAAGAATCCAATTCGCCATCGCCGGGAGAGTTGTGAATTTCACTGACCATATTGAAGATGTCGGGACAAAAGTTTTGCGGTTTAGGGCATGCGGCAAGATAATGCCTGACAATGAGCGACTGCAATACCCGAATTATTGCCCCGTCCGTGCTCGCTTCCGACTGGGCCCAACTGAAAAGCGAAATTGAGCGCGCTGATGCGGCCGGTGCTGACTGGATCCATCTGGATGTGATGGACGGGATCTTTGTGGAGAACATCTCCTTCGGTCCCAAGTTCGTCGGAGCAGTGCGGCCGCACACCAGCTTGACCCTCGATGTGCACCTCATGATCACCCATCCCGACAATTACATCCCGCAGTTTGTGAGGGCGGGGGCGGATTGTATCACCGTTCATGTGGAGGCGGATCATGATGTTTCGGCAACCCTAAAAGCGATTCGTGATGCCGGCAAGAAATGCGGTTTGGCCTTTAATCCAGCAACTCCGTTCGATGCCGTGGTTCCTTATCTTAAACAAATTGACCTGCTTTTGGTGATGACGGTGGTGCCCGGCTTCGGTGGGCAGTCCTTCATGGAGGAGGAGACCATGCCCAAGGCGCAGGCCGCTCATGCCTATCGCGAAGAGCACGGTCTTTCCTACCACATTGAAGTCGACGGCGGTATCGACCACGAAACGGTGCACATTGCCGGGGATAACGGTGCGAATGTGATGGTTGCCGGTACGTCATTGTATGGAGCCGAAGACATGACACGAGCCATTACCGCGATGCGCGGCTGATAACTTGATTTCTATTGGATGCCTGACGAAGTCTACAGCGTTTCCGACATCACGGCCGATATCCGTGAGAGCCTTGAAGATCGTTTTAATGGTGTCTGGGTTGAGGGGGAAATCAGTAACCATCGGCTTCCCGCTTCGGGGCATCATTACTTCACCCTGAAAGACCCCGGGGCTCAGCTTTCCTGTGTTCTATTTCGCGGCGCGGCGATGAAGAGCCGCATTCCCTTGTCGGATGGGATGCAGGTGCAGGCCTACGGCAATATTTCGGTCTACGAAGCAAGAGGGCAATATCAGCTTATCGCCCAGGTGGTGCAGCCACAGGGCTTTGGAGATCTTCAGGCCAAGTTCGAAGCCCTGAAGCGAAAGTTGGAAGCCGAAGGACTGTTCGATTCGATTCGCAAAAAGCGAATCCCGTTTTTCCCACAGCGGATCGGTATTGTGACTTCACCGACCGGGGCTGCGATTCAGGACATGATTAATGTGCTCAGTCGACGGGCTCCCTGGGTAGAGGTTATGATACAGCCGGTGCGTGTTCAGGGTGAGGGCGCTGCGGAAGAAATTGCGGCGGGAGTTCGTGCTTTTGAGATGGGCGCGGGGATCCCTCGCCCTGACCTCATTATCGTTGCACGAGGTGGTGGTAGTATTGAAGATCTTTGGTCGTTTAACGAAGAGGTCGTTGCCCGGGCGATTGCCGAGGCGACTGTCCCGGTGATGTCAGGAGTTGGGCACGAGATTGATTTCACGATTGCTGATTTTGTGGCGGACCGTCGGGAACCGACTCCAAGTGCAGCGGCCGAAAATGCGGTGCCTGACGGTGAGTCGCTGATGCGTCACATCAACCTTCTGCAGGCTTCGTTGAACGGTCGGGTTCAGGGAAGGATAGATAATCTTTCGCGGCAGGCGGTAGCCTTACAGCGCGAACTGCAGGCTCGCGAGCCCGGTCGTCGGATTCAGTCGTGGGCCCAATCGCTCGACTTCCTGGCGGAGCGGTTGGAGAGTGCCGCAGATCTGCGACTTCAGGTGGAGGGATCCCGACTCGAGGCGCAGGGCCGGTTGCTGGAGACAATTCAGCCGGAGAAGGAAATCGACCGCTGTGCAGAGCGCCTTGGCTTGAGTTTGAAGCAGCTCGATACATTGCTCGATCGTCGTTTGGAAGAAGCCGGCAGCGAACTGGAGCATTTCCATGAACTAGTGCGATCGTTGAGCCCTGATGCCGTCCTGAGCCGAGGATTTTCGATGACTCTCGATGAGGAAGGAAAGTTGGTGACAGAAGCTGCCAGCGTGTCCAAAGGGGACCATCTTAAAACCCGCTTTCCGGACGGTGACGTTTCCAGCGTTGTTGAGTAAGGTTTTAGGCTGTTCAGAATTCCCGTAAATGCGGGGAAGATTGTGAAGTTCTTCTGTTGTGGGCTCAGGCCCCATGGAGTAAAGAAAGCTCTTGTGGTCAGTATTTTCGGAAAAAAATGGAACCGATCGTTGATTTCTGGAGTTCTATTTGGGACTGCTTGGTGATCACGGGCACAAAAAAACAATGAGTGGCGAAACGAGTCAGAAACTCCAAGCCTTATGCGGCCTGGCCCAGGGAGCGTTATTCCTCGCGATTGGTCTGTGTGGTTCCAGCGTTTTTGCTCAGGAAGATGATCAACTGCGCCAGGCGCCATCGGCATTGCAAAGCGGTTCAGCCCCAATTGGGAACCGCGTGAATCTCCAGTTCCCGCTCAATCCGGTAAACGACATTCTTAACATCTACGAGCGTCTCATTGAGAAGCCGCTGGTTAAAGACAGTTCTATTTTTGAGGGGCCTCAGGTCAGCCTGGTGACTCCGACCGATGTTTCCCGAGATGAAGCGGTGCAACTTATCGAAGCCGCTCTTTTGGTGAATGGCTATGTCATTATGAGCGAGGAAGATGGAGCCAGCGTTAAGGTGCTCCTCGGGGGAAATCGGGGAGCCGGTGAGAGTCCTTCTTTCAGCGAAGGCGTGGTGATCTACACTGATCCGAATTTACTACCGGATGGAGAGTCACTGGTCGGATTTTTCATGGAGCTTGAGTTTGTGGCGCCTGAAGATGCCGCAACGATTTTTGGTAACCACATCGTGTTGAATGAATTCGGTCGCATCACGCCGGTCATTAACCCCCGTGGACTTCTCATCACTGAAACGACACCTATTGTTCGCCAGCTGATTCGTCTTCGATCCATCATCGACCACCCGATTGAAGATGCGCCGCTGATCACGGAATTTGTCTCGCTGGATTACGCCGAAGCCAATATCGTCGCCCAGATTATACAGGCCGCGATGGATGCGCGCATGGAAGAGAGGCAGCGCCAGAGCGAACTGAGCGGTTCCATTTCCGGGCAATCACGACAGCCTCAGCAAGGCAACCAGCAGGGAGGGAACAGTGGTCAACGTCCTCAGCAGGGTGGGGCAGCAAACCGCGCCCAGGGCGGTGGTTTCAACGGAGTAGGAACTCCGGATCAGCCGGCTGCGCAGCTGATTCCTGACGACCGCCTTAATCGCATTATGGTTGTGGCAGCTCCCACTGATGCGGCTTACATCCTTCAACTGATCAAAGAATTCGATAAGCCGCTCGACAACCACAACCCCGTCGAGCGCAAGCTTCGCTACGTGAATGCGAACGACATTCTCCCGGTGATCGTGGATATCCTCCAGGACACCGGCACTGGCCAGACCCAGCTGCCTGGTGGCCGCCAGATCCAGTCGCGCCCCACTCCGGTGACGTCTTCCCAGTTGGCGACTCTGACAGGTGTCAACCAGACCCAGAATAATCAGAACCGAAACACTCAAGCCGGTTCGACAGAAGAAATCGGAGGCCGGGCCGACCAGATCGCTTTTCCGATTGATGATATCGCTCCGATTTCGGTGCTTGTCGGAAAAACTCGAATTATTGCTGATCGCCAGTCGAACTCGATCATCATTATTGGCACCGGCGAGGCAGAGCAGATCGTACTCGACATGATCGAACGTCTCGATCGCAAGCCGGTTCAGGTTTACCTCGCTACCGTGATCGGCGAAATGATTCTCGGCGATGACTTTGAGTTGGGGGTTGATTACATTCAGCGGTTTCGCCCCTGGGATGGGGACAACCTGAGCCGTGGCGGATTCACCGGTGGTTCTTTCAACAGCAGGACTGACGTTCCTCAAAACAGTAACATCGCGGATCTGTCCAATATGCTCACCACAACGCCGTTTGGCCCGACTGGTGGTCTCAGCCTCTACGGACAGATTGGAGATTCTCTCGATGTCATTATCACTGCGTTGGAATCCACCCAGCGGTTTACGGTTCTTTCCCGACCGGTGGTCTACACTCAGAACGGGAAGCGTGCCGAGATAACCAGCGGTCAGGAAGTCCCGTACGCTGACAGTGCGGTGACCGACACCACGAACCCGAACTCGGTGCGTTCGACCGTGGACTTCAAGGATGTTGTTCTCAAGCTGGAGGTTCTGCCGACGATTAACGAGAACAATGAAGTCACGCTCGACATCGTTCAAATCAATGACCGGGTGGTTCAGACCACGGTAATTGATCAAAACGAAGTGCCGGTGATCGGTAAGCAGGAATTGAACACAACGGTGACGGTTGCTAACCGCTCTACTATCATTCTCGGTGGTCTGATTTCAGAAGAGGAAGACCGTCGCGACAGCGGCATTCCCCTAATTAAGGATATTCCGGTTTTTGGGCTTGCCGCTAAGTCGAATAAAGTTGAAACGCGCCGCTCTGAATTGATGATTTTCATTCAGCCCGTGGTGGTTACCGACCATCAGGAAGCGGCCAACGCGAGTTACGACGAAGACATCCGGTCTGATGTCGGTGAATCTGCTGCCTCTGAGTTTCCTGAGCCCGGTGTGCCGACCATTCAGCACCAGGCCGAGATGGTCGAGGAATACACCGAGCCCCACAAGGATGATAATCCCTTCAAGAAGTTCGGTCAGAAGCTCTTCGGCAAAAAGAAGGAGCCCCGCGAACCACTCCCACAAAACCCGTAGACAATCCGTAGGCAGTTGATAGTGAGGTGCTCTCTGCCTGTGGCGGGAGCCTTCACTCAAACAGAGTTGGTCAGGTCACCTGACCCTTTCAATTACTCTTTGAGAATCAACTCACGATCGCCTCTTGCTTGGGAGCGGGGAGATGCTTCAGCGCTTTCTCGACAGCAGCCTCTACAGTGAGGCCGTGCTTGGCGCGCAGAATATCAGGTTTGCCGTGCTCGACGAATTCATCCGGCCAGCCAATACGCTCAACCGGGGTATTGATGCCGGCATCGTTGAGGTGCTCAATGATGGCAGCACCGAAGCCGTTGTGGAGCACGTGATCTTCAAAGGTGAGAAGCACTGGGCAGAGCTTGGCAAATTGATCAATGCAAGCGGTATCGAGGGGCTTGATCCAGCGCGGATTGACGAGAGCCACGGTATAACCGAGTTCCTCAAGTCGCTCTCGGGTCTGCTCGGCCATTTCGAACATGTTGCCGAGTCCGAAGAGCGCTATGTCGCCGCCCTCGCTGACGATTTCTGCTTTGCCAATTTCGAGAAGCTGAGGTTCAGCTTTTGGCGTGGCGCCGGTTCCCGTGCCCCGCGGATAGCGAATCGCTGACGGGCCGTCGTTGTGGTTGGCCATGGTCCAGAGCATGTCGGCGAATTCGTCTTCGTCCTTGGCCTGCATGAAGATCCAGTTGGGAATGTGACGCAGGTAGCCGATGTCGAAGAGACCGTGGTGAGTCGGGCCATCATCTCCACTTAGCCCGGCACGATCCATGCAGAGGCGCACAGGCAGATTTTGGATGCCTATGTCGTGCACAGCCATGTCATAGGCGCGCTGGAAGAAGGTGGAATAAATGGTCAGGAACGGCTTGAGGCCCTGAACGGCCTGACCGCAGGCAAAGAGGGCGGCATGCTCTTCCGCAATGCCGACATCGTAATAGCGCTCCGGCACAACTTTCTGAAATTCGACCAGGCCGGTGCCATTGGGCATCGCGGCAGTGACAGCGACAATTTCCTCGTCCCCCTGAGCGAATTTGCCGAGAGATTGACCGTAAAGCTGTGAATAGGTCGGAGTGCCTGCGTTCGGAGTTTCTCCGGTTTCGGTTTTGTAGGGTCCAAGGCCGTGGAACTTCATAGGGTTCGCCTTGGCTGGCTCGTAACCGCGGCCTTTCTCTGTGATAATGTGGAGAATGACCGGCTCCTCTTGGTCCTTGAGGAAGTCGAATGTCTTCACGAGCAGGTCGAGGTCGTGGCCGTCAATCGGGCCGTAGTAATGCATCCCGAATTTTTCGAACAGCACATTCGGGAAAAGGAGATTCTTGGCGCTACGCTCAACGCGATGAGCCATGGAGCGAACCGACTTTCCGGCGACTTTTTCGACGAATTCGGCAGCCTTGTCGTGGATGTGCGAATAAGTCGAGCTGGTCTGCAGCGCGTGGAAATATTTCGCGATCGCTCCGACATTGCGGTCGATAGACCACTCGTTGTCGTTGAGGACGAGAATGAATTTTTTCGTCGTCTCAGCAATGTTGTTTAATGCCTCGAAAGTTGGGCCGCAGGTGAAGGCCGCGTCACCGGCGACAGCGACCACGTGTTCGTCGGAACCGGTGACGTCGCGGGCTGCCGCCATACCTAGAGCCGCGGAAACAGCAGTGCCGGCATGACCGGCGCCATAGCAGTCGTGATCGCTCTCGGTGCGTAGCATGAAGCCATTAAGTCCTTCGTATTGACGGATCGTATGGATCTGGTCCCAACGCCCCGTCAACATCTTGTGCACGTAGGCCTGATGGCTGACGTCGAAAACGAACTTATCCTTCGGGGTGTTGAAGATACGGTGCAGCGCGATAGAGAGCTCAACAACGCCAAGATTAGGTCCGAGGTGACCGCCGGTCTTGGCGAGTGAATTGATCAAGGTACGACGGACGTTTTCCGCAAGTTTGGGAAGATCCTCGAGAGGAAGCTTCTTCAGTTCATCGCCGTTATCGACTTTAGGGAGATCCTCTGTTGGGATCTCGGGAAATTCAGAATAGTTGTCCATCATCCTTGGATGCGTCGGATTCGTTTGGCTCAACGCTGGTGTTCGCAGCAGAGTCGTCCTCAGCGAAAGGTTCTAATATGTGTTCCTCGTTACGCTTCTTTCTGATGATTTCGATGCGTCCATTGGCTTCGTCGAGTCGCTTTTGACAGACCTGATAGAGTTGCGTTCCCTGTTCGTAGCTCTTGATGAGGTCCTCGAGCGGCATCTGGTCAGATTCCATATCTCGGACCAGCTCTTCCAGTTGGGAAAGTGCGTCTTCAAACGCCGGCTCGGCTGGGACGGCTGAATCTGAATCTTTGGCTTTTGGCATCTTAGTGATAGAAGGGGGGGCGGAAGTTCCCCTTTACCTTATCTCTTCCCTTGGAAGGGCCTGAGTTCAAGCCGTTTTCGGACCCTTAGGAACCTTCATTTTGGCCGAAATTCGGGAAAAGGGCTCTATTTCTTGTCCTTTTTGCCCAGGGACTTGATGTAAAGCAGCACGGAGTCGATCTCGTGGTCTTTCAGCACCCCGAGGTAAGAGGGCATGCCGACCCCGGTTTTTTCGGTCTCATAGCCCACGGCAACTCGTCTGCCGGGGTCGAGAATGGACTCCCTGAGATAGGTTTCGTCGGCATTCTTGATAAATGAAGCATCAGTAAATTCGCGTCTCGAGCCCCAGAGGCCGTTCCAGGCCGGACCGACTGCGACTTGGGCGCCCCCTTCACCAACGGCGGCAGGGTGAGCTGGAATATCGCTTTCACCGGCAGCGTGGCAGGCCACGCAGCCATAACGAACCGCTACTTCTTTGCCGAGCTCCGCGGTTGGTTCAATCACTTCGCCGGTGCTGGTGAGCGATGGGTCATAAGTGAGGTCGACCTCATTGCTCGAGAACCCTTCTTTGGTCAGATTAAGTTCAGAAAGATCCCTAATCGTGAAGTAGGCACTTTCCACAGCGATGTTATCAGCTACCGGCAGACGGTAGGTGATCCGCAGACTGTGGCACGGCTTCATATCGACAAGGCCGAGAAAGAGGCGTTTGCCGTCTTCGGAGAGTTGAGCGCTGGCAACAGGGACCGGCTCCTGTCCCGGTTCACCATCGAGTTTGAAGTTCCCTGAGCCGTAATTGTGGGTTTGCTGGTAGTTCCAGCGATCGACCGAATAGCGGCGGATGTCTGAGGTAAGCTCGGGTGAAAGTGGTTGTTCAAACTCGAGCAGGACGCCACGTTTCGAGGCGTGCATGCGGCTCGGTATCCATGAGGTCGCTTCAGTGGGGCGAACCCGAAAGAGACCGCTGATGCGTTCCCCGGAGGTGCCCCAGATCTCAAAACCGGTCACATAGAGCAGGCCGTCTTTGGGATGTAGTTTCCCTTTGAGCACGCCGGAAGGAAAACCAGATAAAATTGGGACGATAGCGCCCTGCTTGCGGTTCTCGTCGAGATAAACTTTGAAGAGTTCCGGACGGTTGTAGCCGATGTGGACGAGCGAGCCATTCAGTGGGCCCATGTTGGCGTTACCCTTCATCCAGACCTGGGAAGCTCCGGATTGATTAATGAAGTGAGGGATCCAGATTTCGGGTGGTGCAATCGGCTCTGGATGAACGGCGTTTTCTTTGAATTTTGCCGGCTGGAATCCGTAATACTTGTCCTGTTCGATACGGTAGATGGGAGTGGCCGGTTTCCAGTGGCCCTGCTGATCGCTGGACGTGAGAACTCCAGTTTCCGGATCGAGGCCTATGTAAGGCTGACGCAGTCCGGTGGCAATGACGTCGTAGGACCGACCGTCGGGTGAAATTTTTACGATGGTTCCATTCATTTTGCCTCGGGTGGTGCCGACCTGGCCGCCTTTCGCGACGATGAACCCGCCGTCAGGTGTTGCCACCATGTCCATGGCGAACTCCCGGGTCTCTGCTGTTTGAGGAACAATGTTAGAAAAATTTTCGTAGAAGTCGGCTTCACCGTTGCCGTCGGTGTCGTGAAGATGGGTGATACCATTTCGGCCTGAGACAAAGATTTCATTGTCGACCACACAAACCGTCTTGGGTTCGTGAAGACCGCTCGCAAAGCGTGACCAGGTCACGGTGTCACTCCCCTCTTCAAGACCCTCGGCCAACCAGACGTCGCCATCAAAAGTGCAGAGTGCAGCGCGTCCGTCGGGAAAGAAATCGAGCGCGGAGAAGCGGACGTTACGTTTCCACGGATTGGGAACGGGTAGGCCGATGTCATCGAAGGTTAGAGTGCCGCTTGGAGTGCCCGGCTCAATCTTGCTTTGGACGGTTTCGGGCCATCGCTTCTCTTCCGGGGATTTATCGCCCGGTATGGAATTTTTCGCGAGTGATCCGATGAGGGGCAGTTGGTAAACCCGGCTGTCGATGGCGGAAATCCACTCCGATTGATTGCGCAGCCAGACCGGGGTGCCTTCGGGGTTTCGCACCTCTAGAATTCTGGTCACTGATTTCTTGGTGGCAGTGAGATATTCCTGAACACTAGCTTCCCCAATCTCATATTCAAGGATTGCCCTGCCACCAGTCAACCGGATTCCGGTGAACCGACCGATTTCAGTCGGGATTGGTCCGAGACCCACTTCTCCATCGTCGGAGATGCCGCGGTCCCTCGGATCTGTGTTTGCTGGCTTCTTTCCAATTCCAACGCCGGGAATCGCAGAAGAGGGGAGAAGAGAAATTCCAATTGGTTGGGGCAGGCTGCCCTGACCAGCCGGTGCCTTGCGATTCGGGAGTCGATAGCTTCCCGGTCCCATGCCGTCCATCTTGAGGTATTCACCCTTTTCGTTCTCTTTCCAGATCAGTGACCAGCGAAGCAGGTCGGGGTCAAAACAGCCGTAGTAGCCACGACCGATCTTTATGATGATTCCGCGTGGGGTGAGGTTGTCCGGTTCGGGGTTCTCCCCGAATTCGCGGGCGTCGAGTGTTTGGGTAAAGAAGGGGAAACCTTCTTCAACAAAACTGCCGAAGGGCGAATCAATATCGAGATGGGCCTGCTCCTGGGCTTTACCACAGGAAAAAAGTCCCACCAGGAACACTGAAAACAGGAGAGTTCGAGGATTCATGCGAGAGTCTAAGGTGGGTGACAGGACCGTTGTGATCAATGGCGCGATCGAATTTGTGATCTGCGCTTATCGGTTTCTAAGCTTGAATAGATCCACGACCAGAGTATTCAATCAGATTTAATTGATGTTTTTTAGGCTTACGGTTTTCAGCGCGATACTGAGTCTTGTCTCGATGCTTCACGCAATCGATGCTGAAGGTCATCGTGCCGCCAACGTGTATGACTGGCCGCCCGCTTTTGAAGCGCTCTTCGGAAATCCGGTCATCAAGAAGCGGAGGGGGCTGATTTTTAAGCAATCTGCGATGGTGTATGGGGCGGGTCGCTACAATGCCTATGACGGAATGTTGAGAGGGACCCAGCCTTCCGGAGTGGTAGTGTTTTCCGCGGCGAAGCTGTCGGCTGAACGACTTAATGAGTTGGCCGCGGAAGCGTTGGCGAGGCGGTTTTACCAGTTGGTGCTCCATTCTGACCGACGGACCAGATACGAGGATCTCATGCAGATGGGGGAATTGCTCCCAATGGAAAAGGAGCGTTTTGTTGCCATCGCCACGAAGCGGCTTGCCGGAGAGTTAATAGGTGTGCCCGAAGAGGATGCGTGGTGGAATGTAAGGATGGGGTCCCCGGAAATGGCGTGTAGCCGCTACCAGTTGGTCATCATTAACCTCCACTACGACGAGGGAGGCAGGAAAGTGAAGCTGAATCACGGTCATTTTTGTTTTGGATTGAGAGAGATTGGCGGTGACGCAGAACAGGATCTGGTTTTCGACTTTCGGGCGCCCTGGGATTTGGATCGCCGACCCAAGATCACTGAAGCGGTAAACTTGCACAAGAAACTCCGCCTAATGAGCGATACGCAGAACCTTTACGACTGGCTTTACACGCAGACGGAATACCGGAATTGTTGGGTCAACCTTTGGTTTCTACCGGCGACTCAATCTCAGGCCACTCTCCTTCGAAGTTTTAATGAGCGCGGTGTGCAGCATGCCGCGGGAAGTTTCCGCCCTTTCAGGAAGAATTGTGCGTCCCTGGGGTCGTTGTTTTTTGCCCGTCTCCAGCCCTTTACCGCGGATTCCCTTTTGAGACGTGGACCGTCGATCGATTTCCCTGTTGGGGTCGCAAACCGGGTGAAAGAGCCCTATGAAACACTGCCTTTCTATCGCGTCGAAAATATGACGCATGTGAACGGGCGGGAGCCAACCGCCAAGTCGGAGATTCACCGGGCGCAACCAAGCCGTGCCTCTTCACGGGTGTTTCGTGATTTGCAGAAGGTGCCGGGTGCGAACTAACGGGTCCCAAGATGCCGCACCTGTTTCTTGAGGAGGCTAAATCCGCTGCGAGGTAGATCAGGAGAAAAGTCCGATGATCAGGTTCGGGTTAACACCCGCGGCGATGATAGCAATAGTAAGAATGACCATGGCTGTGCGGGCAGGAGCGCTCACGTGGATGGTCGAGAGTTTTTCACCTTCGTCAATGGCTGGATTGCCGAAGAAGACAGGAACCGCTATCTTTAGGTAGTAGTAGAATCCAGCCGCAGCACCGATGAGACCGATGACGAGTAGAGTCCAGTTGCCTTGGTCAGCTGCAATCTTGAAAACGAAAAGCTTGCCGTAGAATCCTGCGGTCAGAGGAATGCCCGCAAGTGAAGCCATCGAAATGATGAGCATGAAAGCAAGGAACGGAGAACGCTTCGCGAGCCCCTTGTAGGATTCGATTTCCTCTCCGGCAATGCTGTTGCGGACCGTGGTGATAACAAGGAAGGCCAGAAGCGTCATCAACAGGTAAGCACCGAGGTAGAAGGTCACAACAGTTGCCGGGGAAAGGGAACCTTCCGAGCTCTTAGTCGGAGCGGAGGCCAGCGCCATGAGCAGGAAGCCGGCGTGGGCGACGCTGGAGTAGGCCAGCAAACGTTTGAAGTTCTTTTGAGGCATCGCCGCGAGATTACCCATGATGAGAGTGATGCCTGCGATGGTGGCCAGAACCAGGGTAACTTTATCAGCGAGGACATCGCTGGCAAGGAAAGGAGAGACGAGGCGCAGGAAAACAATAAAGCCTGCGGCCTTTGAACCGACCGAAAGGAAAGCGGTGATCGGAGTCGGGGCACCCTGGTAGACATCCGGAATCCAGAAGTGGAATGGTGCGCCACCCACTTTGAATGCGAGTGCCACGAGGATGAGGGCAAAAGCGAAAAGGGCTGCGATTGAGTTCACCTCGGGTTTAGCGAGTGCCGTGGTGATCTCAGAGAGCTGCATGCTGCCGGTGATGCCGTAGATCCAGGCAAAACCATAAACGAGAAAGCCGGTCGAGAGAGCTCCAAGGATCAGGTATTTCACCCCTGCCTCGAGGGAGCCGACGTTGCGGCGCAGGTAGGTCACGAGGATGTAAAAAGTAATAGTGACGGTTTCGAGGGAGACAAAAATACTTACCAGGTTGTTAGCTGAAGCCATCAACATGAGGCCGGCGCAGGCGAACATGGGCAGGGCGAAGAATTCGCCCAGACCGGCCTGGGGATGAGCTCCTTTTTCTGGGTCCGCGGTTTGGGCCACCACGATGTGACGGAAGTCAGCGGCCATGATCAGGACGATCAGGGTCGAGATGATAGCGATACCCTTGTAGAAAAGGGAGATCTGGTCGTTAGACGAATAAAACTCCCAGAAGGCGCCGTCAGTTGACTCGGGCCACTGCACGTTGAAGAGCAGTCCGAAGACGACAAGCAGGCCCACCATACCAGTCCAGGCAATGCAGCGTTTGTCTTTGATCTTCGCAAATGCGTCTACCAGCAGCATGATCAAGCCGAGGGCGACGACGATGATTTCCAGGAAGTAAACCGGCATGGAATGGAAAGCGTTAAATCAGGTGAAAGGGACAACAAGGATCAGCCTGCCGCAGCGAGAAGAACGGTGATGGCAGGACGAATGAACTGATTGAGGAGCTCGGGAACGAACCCGACGGCCGTCAGAGCGACCAGGAGAATGATTAGTGGCAGGCGCATGCTCCAGCAAATATCGGCGGGTGCTTCCAGTTTCTCCGGGATCGGCCCCATGAAGATAGCGCGGTAGGCGCGAAGCATGTAGACCGCGGAGATCACTACACCCCAGAGAGAAATAATCGTGGCCCACTGAATCCAGCCGAGGCCGTCCTGGGCACCGGCGAAAGCACCGATAAAGACTTCGACCTCAGCGGCAAAGTTGGCAAAGCCGGGGAGGCCGGCTGAGGCGAAGGCAGCGAAGCCGAAGAGCAGGCCAAGTTTTGGAACCTGCTTACCGATACCACCCAGTTTATTGAACTCAAGCGTGCCGTATTTTTCGCGCAGCCATCCGCTCATAGCAAAGAGAAGGGCGATGGAAATACCATGGGCAAACATGAGCAGGACCGCTCCGGAGAGACCCAGTTCGTTGCTGGCTGCGATACCGAGAAAGATGTAGCCCATGTGCATCACGGAAGAATAACCCAGCATGCGGTCGAGAGACTTTTGTGCGATCGTAACGAGGCCGATGTAGATGATGTTCCCGAGGAGAAGAACGAGCACCAGGTTGAGCAGCACCTCAGCTCCAGCGGGAGCGAACGGAAGAGCCACCCGGATAAGTCCGTAAAGACCGAACTTCTTCAGCACACCTGCGTGCAGCATGGCGACCGGGGCAGGGGCTTCGGCGTAGGCGGGAGCCGCCCAGCTGTGGAACGGGAAGAGAGAAACAAGCACACCGAAACCAACCAACAGCAGGAAAAAGACCCAGTTCTGCATCTCGGCCGCCATGGGCGCATCGCTGGCCAGTGCGGTGAGTTCTTCGATGTTGAAGGTGGATCCGCCGAGACCAATGACTGCGAGAATCAGCCCAACGAGGAGAACAAGAGAGCCAACCCCGAGATAGATGGTGATGGTCCAGGCCGTCCTGAGACGATTTTTTCCTGTGCCGAAGATCCCGATCATGAGGAAGGTTGGAATCAGGGCGAGTTCGTGGAACGCGTAGAGAAAAAAGAGGTCGGTCGAGCAGAAAGCACCGATAGCACCGCCGCCAATTAGCAGCAGGGAGAGGTAGAAGAGGCGCGGGCTGTGCTTGAGGTCGGATTCCTTAGGAGAAACAAGCACCGCAGCCACCATGACGATAGCGGAGAGCAGCAGCATGACGAGACTGATGCCGTCCAATCCAAACGACAGGCTCAGGGAAGGAAAGCCATCCATCTGCATGAGCGGGCGAGAGGACACGTTCTGCAGCGCTCCCTCAATGCTCGGACTGAAGCGTAGTGCGGTTACGAGGCTCATGATGAGCACGAGCACAGAGGCCCCCAGTGCGGTGAAGCGGGCAGGGGCACCCAATCCGATCACCAGGGCGGCGAGGAGTGGAAGGGTAACGATGATTTCAAGAATAGTCACGACTGTCCGGGAAATGGGTTAATCAGGAAATGAGGAAAACAATGAGGGCCACAACGGCGATGGAGAACATGAAGGCGTAGGTCTGCACGTTGCCCATCTGGAAAATCCGAAGAATGGATCCAGTCGTCATGGCGGTCATGGCGGGGAAGCGGGCCACGATCGGATCGATAAAGTAGCGATCCAGCAGGTCACAAACCTTGGAGGCGCCGTCCTGGAAAATGGCGATGAGCTTTTCGTAGATCTCGTCGATGTAGAAACGGTCCGCGAAAGCAGGAATGGAAATGGGATCCTTATCCTTGCCCTTATAGAAATAAATCGCAGCGCTAACGCCGACGACGAGGCCGGTGAGGGAGAGGGTAGCAGTGAGGCCGAAGTGGCCGATGAGGTGACCGATATCCGCATGCCCGTTTGCCATGAGTGGGCCAGTCAGGAAATCGTAGGCTGAGAAGACGGCCATGAAGGCAAGCAGGGCCAGAGGCACCCACATGATCGGTCCGACTTCCTTAGCGTGATCGGCATTGTCGGAACGGTTCTTGCCGAAGAATGCGACGATAACGAGGCGGGTCATATAGAAGGGTGTCAGGAAAGCGACGATGATCGCGAGAGTGTAGGGACCCCAGAGGTGCTCGTGATGAGCGGCCTCGAGAATAGCTTCTTTACTCCAAAATCCGGAGGTGAACGGTACGGCGATAAGGGCGGCGGTTCCGATTGCGAAGGTGATGAAGGTGATCGGCATCTTCTTGCGAAGGCCACCCATCTTCCAGATGTCCTGCTCGTGGTGGCAGGCGTAGATGACCGCGCCGGATCCGAGGAAAAGCAGGGCTTTGAAGAAAGCGTGCGTGTAGAGGTGGAACATGCCGGCGTCACTGCCGTGGTGAACGCCTTGAGCCATAATCATGTAGCCGAGCTGAGAGAGCGTGGAGTAGGCAAGAATGCGCTTAATGTCATTCTGCTGAAGCGCCATGAGAGCGGCAACAAGGGCGGTGATGGCACCAATCCAGGCAATCACGGTGGCGGCCATCTCAGCGCTTTCGACAAGGAAGGTCACGCGGGCCAGCATGAAGACACCGGCGGCGACCATGGTGGCCGCGTGGATGAGAGCGGAAACCGGAGTGGGACCTTCCATCGCGTCCGGCAACCAGACGTGCAGCGGAAGCTGGGCCGACTTACCAATGGCACCGCAGAACACGCAAAACACCGCAATGTTGAGCAGCTTGGCGTTCTCGACTCCGCCGACAGCGGCTGCGATCTCGTTGAAATAGATAGAGCCGGTCAGGGTCCAGACCAGCAGGATGCCGATCATGAAACCAAAGTCACCGATACGGTTGGTGAGGAAGGCTTTCTTGGCTGCGTCGGCAGCGGAATCCTTTTCGAACCAGTGTCCGATGAGGATGTAGGAACTCACACCCACGAGCTCCCAGAAGATAAACATCATGATGAAGTTGTCCGCGAGAACAATTCCCGTCATGGAGAACATGAAGAGTGAGAGTCCGGCAAAGTAGCGTGACTTGCCGGCATCGTCCTTCATGTAAGCGAGAGAGAAAAGGTGCACAAGGAAACCGATCGAAGTCACGATCAGCATCATGCCGCGGCTGAGATCATCGAGCACGAGCCCGATGTCGATCTGAAGAGCATCTCCCATGTTGATCCATGAGAAAGAAGCGGCTTCGAGATCGTCGCCTCCGCCGGCAAGGCGAATGCAAAGGAAGAGGGTAATGAAGGCGGACCCGGTCGACACGAGCGAAGCCAGCCCTGACCAGCGCTTCAGGCCGAGCAGGATGGAGACGGCCACGATGAGTGGCAGCAGCAGAACGGTCCAGGCGATAGTTGTCACATCCATGAGAATGATCAGTCAGAAAATCAGTTCTTCATTGTGTTGAGTTTGCCGACATCGGTAGTCTCACGCGAGCGGTAGAGAGCTACGATGATTGCGAGACCGACGGCTACCTCGGCAGCGGCGACGGTGATGATGAAGAAAAGAAGAACGTGCCCTTCGTAGCTGGGCTGGCCTTCATGCACATTGAAGCGGGAAAAAGCCACGAGAGTGAGGTTGGCGGCGCTGAGCATAAGCTCGAGACACATGAATATCACGATAATATTGCGTCGGACCAGCACACCGGCCAGGCCGATTGCGAAAAGGAATCCACTGACGATGAGAAAGTGGTCCAAGGTGAGAGCTGATTCCATGTGGTTTTAGAAAATCGTCTTATTTTAGTTCCCGTTTACTGAGCACAACCACGCCCACGGTTGCGACGAGGAGGAGGACGGCCACGATCTGAACCGGAAACCAGTAAGTGCTGAAAAGGAGTTCACCAATCTGGTGCACATCAGATTGGCCCGGGCCTTTCTGGGCCTCGATGGCAGGAAGCTTGGCAGCGCCGACGCCGCTCTTGGTGATCACGGCGATCACGAGAGTAACAAAGCTGACAACCACGACGACAGAGGCGCCGAGAGTGAAGACGGGAAAGCGCTTATTCTCCGCCTTGGGGATGTCGAGCAGCATGATGATGAAAAGAAACAGAACCATGATGGCACCTGCGTAGACAAGAATCTGGAGAACGCCGACGAGGTAGGCATTCAACTGGATGAAAAGTGCGGCCAGCCCGAGGAACGAGAGGATCATCGAGAAGGCGGAAGTGACCGGATTACGGTTCACCACCACACCGATTCCTCCAAAAAGGGTCAAGGCTGCGAAGATGAAGAATAAGAAAGTCATCTGGGGGTGTGAGTCGTCAGTCGTCTGATGCAAATGTTAGTTGTGCCATGATTTGCTACTAACTAAATGCTAATTACTTCAGTTTGTTCCACTTGTTGACAAGGCCTTCGCGGACACCACCGATTTCGTAGAGTTTCTGCTTATCGTGAATCATTTCTTCACGGCTGGTTCCTGTGATAGCGTAGTCCTTGCGCAGATAGATAGCCTGCTCCGGGCAGACTTCTTCGCATAGACCACAGTAAATACAACGGATCATGTTGATGTCGAAAGTCTTGGGTCGCTTCTCAACCTTGGCCCACCGGTCTTCGGAGGGGATTTCCTCGGGCTTAATGGTGATGGCACGGGGAGGGCAGATAAACTCGCAGAGTTGGCAGGCGACGCATCGTTCTCGCTGCTGCTCGTCGGTGACGAGGGCAGGCGCACCTCGGTAGTATTCAGGGAGGTTCGCATCCCACTTCTCTTCGGGATACTGCATGGTGACCTTGGTCTTGCCACTGAGGAGATTGAAAAAGTGTCCCATCGTCACGCGCAAGCCTTTGGCAAGCGCGGGTAGATAGAGTTGTTCATACCACTTAAGTTTTGGACGTTTTACTACGATGGCCATGGATTAGGAGAGGGTTGGCTAGGGAAGGGTTGGCTTACTTGAGCCACATCAATAACAAGGCAGTGAGAATCACGTTGGCGAGAGCCAATTCAAAGAAGACGACCCAGCCGAGTTTCATGAGCTGGTCGTAGCGGAAGCGGGGAAGAGTCCAGCGCACCGCGATGAAGAAAATGATGAAAAGGATGACCTTGCCGAAGAACACTCCGATGTGGATGAGTCCGTGCCAGAAAGGAACCTCGGCATCGAGGCTCTCCGGAGTTAGCCAGCCGAAGGGGAGGCTCCAGCCGCCGAAGAACAGGGTTACGGCGAGGCCGGAACCGATGATCATGGCTGCGTATTCCCCGAGGAAAAAGAGGGCGAACTTCATTGAGCTGTATTCGGTATGATAACCGGCCACGAGCTCTGTTTCACATTCAGGAAGATCGAAAGGAAGACGGTTGGTCTCTGCGAACATCGAAGTGGTGAAAACGATGAAGGAGATGAAGAGCGGCACAGCAAGCAGCCAGCCCTTCACACTGAGACCTTCGCCCCAGAGAGGGAGGAGAGCCCAGCCGTTCTGCGCCTGCTCCATGACGATGCGGCCGAGGTTGAGCTCGCCGTAGATCATGAGCAGGGGAACAATGGAAAGACCGAGGGAGATCTCGTAGGAGATCATCTGGCTCGTTGAGCGAACACTGCCAAGGAAGGGATACTTGGAGTTTGAGGCCCAGCCGGCAAGGACGATCCCGTAAACCGTGAGGGAGGCCACCGCAAAAACGAAAAGCGGACCTACGTCGAGGTCGGCGATGACCATTTTTTCGCCGAAGAGTTGGCTGCCGAACGGAATGACCGCACAGGTCAGCAGGGACGGAATCATGGTTAGGGCCGGTGCCAGCCAGTAGAAGCTCTTGCGGACGTGATTCGGGGTGAAGTCCTCCTTGAGAAGAAACTTGATACCGTCTGCCACAGGCTGGAGGAGACCTGCGGGGCCCACGCGATTAGGGCCGACGCGGTCCTGGATCGCCGCACTGACGCGTCGCTCAGCCCACACGGACATGGCGACCAGTGGCAGTGTCACGAGGAACACGAATACCACGATCTTAATGGTGGCTGCTAGTATGATATACCAATCCATGGATGTAATATGTCAGCCTACGATGATGCCCTGGGCGATGCGCTCCTTCTCGCGTTCGATCAGCGGGATGGTCTCGCTGGTTTCAATGAGGGGCACCCCGAGGTCACCGACCTTGCCCCAGGTGAGGTCGGCAAATTCGGAAACTTCCTCGGTGAGTTGCTTAAAGATATCGAGGGCAGAATAGATACCATTGCCACCGCCTGTGGCTTGGATGAGGTCGCGGACGATCTCCCACGGTTCAAGGGTTTGGCCAGGGCTGTCCACCACCTGGTTGAGGCGCTGGAGGCGTCCCGTTACGTTGACCATGGTTCCCGTCTTCTCGGCCCAGCAGGCACCTGGCAGAACCACATCCGCCGCGTCGGCGGTTGGGTTGGCCAGCGGGTAAGAGGTAAGGAAAAAGTCGAGCTTGCCGAGCGTCTCGGCGTCAAACCCCCCGTCTTCAACTAGGTTCTCCTGGAGGCAGAGCAAAGCCTTGATGCGGCCTTCATTGATGCCCTTCTTGATCGCTTCGAGTTGGGAACCGGGATTGTCGAGGCCGAGCACGAGTTTAACCCCGTTGGTGTTCGGGTTGTGGTCGGCGGAAATGAGATAGTCGTCGCTTTCACCGTCGCGGGGGATGGTGTCCATGTGTCCAGCGTCGAGATGCTTAACTAGGCGATTGACCATGAGTAGTTCCTCGTTGGTCATGCGGGCGGAGGCAATCACGGCGATTTCGCTACCATCGATGCCGGCAAGCTTGTCAGCCGTGGTCGCGAGGGCTTCCTGCCAGGTCGTGATGCGGTGGCTGTCGCCATTTTTCACGAGGGGATCGGTGAGTCGGTCGTCGCCGTGGATCCAGTGGAAATTGAGACGGTGTGAATCCGGCATCCAGTCGGAGTTCACGTCGTTGTTCTGCCGTGGGGTGATCCGGTAGATCTGACCTTCTCGCTGGTGGACTGTAATGTTGGCCCCGGTAGCGCAGTTCACGTCGATGGTGTTCACCTCTTTCATGAACCAGACGCGCATCTGGAAGCGGAAATCGTTGGAGGTCAGGGCACCCACCGGGCAGATGTCGACGGTATTTAGAGAGTAGTTGTTGGCCAGTTCCTTGCCGGGATAGACGGCGAGGGTGGTGTGGCTGCCGCGGTCAGTAAAACCAAGGACCGGATCGTCGGCGATTTCGTCGGTGAAGCGGATACAGCGGCTGCACATGATGCAGCGTTCGTCATCGAGGCGGACGCGAGGGCCGACGTCGACGTTCTTGGGCTTCTTCACTTTCTGCTCGCGGAAATTTGATTCGCCCTTGCCGTGTTCGACGCTGAACTCCTGCAGGGTGCATTCGCCCGCCTGATCGCAGATAGGGCAGTCGAGTGGGTGGTTGGCAAGTAAGAGTTCCATGACGCCTTCGCGACACGTCTCGGTCAGCTCGCCGGTGGTCTTGATGCCCATGTTGGGAGCGACCGTGTTAGCGCAGGCGATTACGGGGCGGGGCATCCAGGAAATAGGAAGGTGGCCGTCTTGATCCGGCTCAGGAGCATCATCACCCGGGCGCGGGCGCGGTGGCATGCCCATTTCAACAAGGCACATGCGGCAGTTGCCGGGCGACGAGAGTTTGGGGTGATAGCAGTAGTGGGGCACTTCGACTCCAGCCTCGCGGCAGGCTTCGATCATACGAGTTCCTTTGGGGAACTGGTGCCACTCCCCGTCGATCTGAACGTCTACAAGATCAGGTTTTTCGTCGCTCATTTCAGATTTACAGCGGCGGTAAGAGATTCAGCGTTCACAAAGGCTTCCTCCAATTCAGGGTTGGTGTCAGCGACCAATTCGTCGCGAAATTTTTCGACAAAACTCTCGGTCGGCCAGGAGGCAGCCTCTCCAAACGCACAAATAGTTCGACCATCGATATTGCGTGCCACGGCATCGAGTTGATCGATGTCAGACGGAGCGGCCTTGCCGGCGACGACTCGATCGGTAATCTTTTTCATCCAGAGGGAACCTTCCCGGCAGGGAGTGCATTGTCCGCAGGATTCGTGGGCGTAGAAATTGTTCAGGTTGTTAATAACCCAGCTCATGGAGCGGCTGTCGTCCATGATGATGACTCCACCGGAACCGGCCATGGATCCGCAGGCAGCAAGGGTGTCAAAGTCCATCGGGATGTCCCATATGGTGATCTCTTTTTCGTCATCGCCGCGACCGACCTTGAAAGTTTCGTCGGCGCTAAGCACCTTGGCGGAGGATCCACCGGGGATGACAGCCTTGAGCTTCCGGCCTTTCTTAAGACCTCCACACATGTCGTTAATAACTTCTCCGAGAGTGACTTTACCGACTTGAACTTCGAAATAGCCGGGCTTCTGGACGTCGCCGCTGACGCAAAGAATTCGCGTTCCGGTGTTGTTCGGGGTGCCGGTCTTCGACCAGGCCTCGCCGCCGGATCCAATGATGTGTTTCACGTGGCAAAGTGTCTCTACGTTGTTTACGATGGTCGGGCACAAGTAAAGACCCATTGCCGCGGGGAAGTAGGGAGGTTTAATGCGCGGATAGGGGCGCTTGCCTTCGAGGGATTCAATCAGGCCGGTTTCTTCACCGCAGATGTAAGCTCCGGCTCCGCGGTGCACGTAAATTTCGAGATCAAATCCGCTACCAAGGATGTCCTTGCCGAGGAATCCTTTCTTGTGGGCCTCTTCGATCGCAGTTTCGAGAATTTGAGCTCCCTCGGGGAATTCTTCGCGAATGTAGATGTAGGCCAGTTTGGCACCTACTGCATAGCATGAGATAGCCATGCCCTCGATGAGTTGGTGAGGGTCTTGATGAATGATGTAGCGATCTTTGAAGGTGCCGGGCTCAGATTCATCTGCGTTGCAAATGAGGTAGACTGGCTTGTCGTTGTTGGGCGGCAGAAAGCTCCACTTCAGTCCTGCCGGGAAACCAGCGCCGCCGCGACCGCGGAGACCGGCTTTCTTTACCTCTTCGGTAATGTCGCCCGGCTCCATCTTGAAGGCCTTCTGCTGCTGCTCATAGCCACCATCCTCGATGTATGTCTCGATGGACTGGTCCCAGCCCTCACGATCCACGTTTTTGAAGACCACGCGACTCTCTTTGGCGTGAGGCTCTTTACCGGCAATGTATTTAATTTGGCTCATGGATTACTTGTATTGGCTGAGGAGGGCGTCCACGTCGGTGACCGCTTCGTGAAAATCGTCTTCGACCATGCAGACAGGGCCGGTGCCACAGCTGGCAAGGCACTCAGCAAATTCGACACTGAATTTGCCGTCTTCGCTCAGTGCGACAGGGTCGTGGTGAGTGACTCCGGAGCGGCCGATTCCGGCTTTCTCGCAAATAGAATCCATTAGTTCGTAGCTGCCGGCCATGGCGCAGCTCAGAGTGCGGCAGACGCGGATGTGATACTTGCCGGGGGCCTTCTGGCGAATGCCCGGGTAGAAAGAAACGACCTCAAGAACCTTGATAGGTTCGAGCTCGAGCTTGGCGGCGGCCCACTCGATGGATTCTTCGCTGATGAATCGAAAGTGGTGTTGCAAAGCGTGGAGGACAGTAAGAACCGCAGAGCGCTTGCTCACCGGATAGTGAGTGATGCGCTCATCGATTTCTTTTTCGAGTTCTGGAGGGACTTCGAGAGCCATGTTGCTGTGTTAACCTTAAAACGCGTTTCGTGTTATCAACTTTAGCGGTCACATTCGCCCATCACGAAGTCGAGTGATCCGAGAATGGCGACAGTGTCACTCATCATGGATCCCTCAAGAAGCTGCGGAAGAATGCTGAGATTAATGAAAGAGGGGCTCCGGATTTTCATGCGGTAGGGAACGCCCCCGCCTTTCGAGTGAATGAAAAATCCGAGCTCTCCCTTCGGATTTTCGGCTCCGAAGTAAACTTCGCCTTCCGGAGCGTCGAGGCCCTGGGTGACGAGGATAAAGTGATGAATGAGCTCTTCCATGTTCATAAGGACGCGATCCTTTTCCGGAAGCATCTCCTTGCTGTCGGCAACGTTGACCGGGCCGTCAGGCATGTCTGCGATGCACTGGCGGAGGATACGAACGCTTTGGCGCATCTCCTCCATCCGGACGAGGTAGCGGTCGTAGCAGTCGCCGGAGGAACCGACTACGACGTCGAAATCGAAACGTTCGTAGTCGAGGTAGGGATTGGACTTGCGCAAATCGTGCTCAATGCCTGATCCGCGGAGGTTGGGACCGCTGAGGCCCCAGGTGATGGCGTCTTCTTTGCTGATCACACCGATGTCTCGAGTACGGTCGAGAAAGATCTTGTTCCGGCTCAGTAGCGTATCGACCTCATCG
This sequence comes from Verrucomicrobiota bacterium, assembly GCA_002862135.1. Taxonomy (GTDB): domain Bacteria; phylum Verrucomicrobiota; class Verrucomicrobiia; order Verrucomicrobiales; family DEV007; genus Arctic95D-9. The sequence continues at coordinate 26,531 of PKCI01000165.1, forward strand.
ATACAGGGCAGGACTTCGTCGCAAAACTTGGAGAGGCTATCGAGGAAATCTTCCGGAATGTCCCGGGTCTGGCCGCCCACGCGGGTGTAGCTCGTCGTGAAGCGGGCGCCGGTGAGTTGTTCACTCAAATTATAAATGGTTTCACGCTGGGTGAAGGTGTAAAGAAAGACTGTCATCGCCCCCACGTCCATGGCGTAGGCTCCAATCCCGAGAAGGTGGGCGGAAATGCGGGCTAGTTCGCAGCAGATGGTCCGCACGGTCTGACCCCGGGCAGGGAGCTCCCATCCCATCAATTTCTCGACAGCGAGGGCGTAGGCCACGTTGTTGGCCAGGGGAGCAAGGTAGTCCAGTCGGTCGGTGTAGGGGACAAACTGGTTGTACTGCATGTTTTCGGCGATTTTTTCGTCACCGCGGTGCAGGAAGCCAACATCCGGATCAGCCTTGGTGATTTCTTCGCCGTCAAGTTCCAGGATGAGGCGAAGCACGCCATGGGTTGCCGGGTGCGATGGACCCATGTTCAGGACGAGCTTTTCACCGACTAGATCTTCGGTGGTCTGTTGGTATCCTTCCAACTCAGCGCCAGCGAGTTGTGCAGCGCGAGCGGCGGAGTCCTGAATCTCAAGTTCTTTGCTTGTGTTCGCCATGGCAGGTGTTTCCCGGCATCCCTCGGAAAGACGCCAAAAATTTGGATTATCGCTGCGGCCGATTGGAGTTTCAAGGCGACTTTGTGAAATTTTTCACAAAGTCCCTCTGGTGTGAATACGTTATAAATTTGAAACCGGATTGTAGTCGCGATTTCGAGGGCTAACCCGGACAATGCAAGACATGGAAAAAGAGCAAATACCTCAGCCCGAAGATGAGGGTAAAAAGAATCCCCTCACTTCCGTTATCGTATCCGGAGTCGGACTTTTCAGTGTGCTGATACTTCTGGCTCCTTCTGCGGTTCCTGATTTCATTCCTGTAGTCGGGGCCCTCGACGAAGCTGTTGCCACCGGCCTGCTGATTAGCTGCCTCGCCTATTTTGGTGTGGATATCGGTGCCGTCTTCGGACGTGGAAAGAAAAAAGAAGCCGATGGCGACGTGATCGACGCCGAGGTCAAAGAACACCACTAGGCTCTCGCCCACGAAGGTGAAACAGGGTTAGGTCAGCCACTCAACCGGTTTCGGCGGCCCCTTCCGTCGTTTCCGGGGGGAACTACCGAAGTGTGTGCCCCGAAGCCGCCACGATATGGCCGATGAAAGCTTCCGGGTATGAGTCGAATGCATTGACGCAAGGTGTGCAGCAAAAGAGGACTTCCTGCCCCTTGTAGATCCTGCGGTGTTTCACCGGGCGCTTGCTGAAGGGCGTTCGATTCACCGCGCAGTAGTCGAATGGATACTTGGTGTAGGGCGTTTTCGCTTTGTCGGCGGCCCTCGTGTTCCTGAGGGAAGACACTGAGGTGTCGATGGACGCATTTGCAGTCGTCTCGGTTTTGGTAGTGGTGCACGAAGATGACATCGCCAGCGAGGCGATCAGAGCAAGGGTGCTGAGAATAGGTTTCATCTCTTTTCATCATCCTGCGCCCGTCGCCCTCTTACATCAAGTCGATTCGCGCGACAGGGTGGGCAGGTTTTTTGTTTGCAGTGCCCGATGATTCTGCTTTGACTATTGCGCTGAGAACGAGGGGAGTGGCCCTGCGACTTAGCGATTCACCATGGCGACGATCAAAGTGGCATGTCCCAAATGCGGGCAGAAAGTATCTGGAGACGAGGCCTTTTTCGGCACCTCTGTTGAATGCCCAGTCTGCTCCGCACAAATCCATTTCCCTGAATCAGCACCGAACAGTGCTCCAGCGGCTTCGGAAAATTCACCTTCGGCTAACGATGCCTCCAAAACTCCTGCGCGCTACACCGGTCCACAGCCACTCCCACCTCGCGA